>CAXMQD010000264.1:0-1920 GCA_964194965.1 uncultured Acidimicrobiia bacterium
CTCCGGCGGTTCGCCCGCGCGACCGAAGGCGGCTTCCCAAGGTTTTCGGGCGGCGTCCCGCGCGGCTCGCGGTGCCGGCACCGCCACGCCACGCGCTCCTGGCCGAAAGCCTTGGGAGGCCGTCTCTATGGGTCATTATCAAGGACCTTTGGTATAAGTTGCTGTAGGTTCGGTATTGGCTGAGGCAGGGCAGGCGAGGCGGCGATGACCGATTCCACGGGCGACGATCCCAGGGCTCCGGACCACCCGGAGATCCGGGCGGCGGTGCGGGCGCTCTGCGAGCGGTTTCCAGGCGAATACTGGCGTGCGCTGGATCGCGAACGCGCCTATCCCTCGGACTTCGTCGGTGCGCTGACCGCGGCCGGCTACCTGGCGGCGTTGATTCCGGAGGCCTACGGCGGCAGCGGCCTACCGCTCTCGGCGGCGGCCGCGATCTTGGAGGAGATCCACAAATCCGGCGGCAACGCCGCCGCCTGTCACGCCCAGATGTACACCATGGGCACGATCCTGCGCCACGGCAGCGAAGCGCAGAAGCGCCGCTGGCTGCCTGGGATCGCGACCGGGAACTTGCGCCTCCAGGCCTTCGGCGTGACCGAACCGGGCAGCGGCACCGACACCCTCAGCCTGGCCACCACCGCCAAGCGTCGGGGCGATAGTTATATCGTCCAGGGCCAGAAAGTCTGGACCAGCCGCGCCGAGCATTCCGACCTTATGTTGCTGCTGGCCCGCACCACGCCCAAGGACGAGGTGAAACGGAAGGGCGAGGGACTCTCGGTTTTCGTGGTCGACCTGAAGGCGGCGACGCGGGGGCCCAATCCGCCGGTTACGATCCGGCCGATCCGGGCGATGATCAATCACGCCACCACCGAAGTCTTCATCGGCGGGCTCGAAGTCCCGGCGGCGAACCTGATCGGCGAGGAGGGTCGAGGCTTTCGCTACATTCTCGACGGCATGAACGCCGAGCGCATCCTGATCGCCGCCGAATGCCTGGGCGACGCCCGCTGGTTCATCGAGACGGCGCGGAATTATGCCACGGAACGCCGGGTCTTCGGGCGTCCGATTGGCCAAAACCAGGGTGTGCAGTTCCCGATCGCCCGCGCCTTCGCCCAGACCGAAGCGGCCGAGCTCATGGTCCGGCGCGCCGCGGCGCTCTACGAGGCTGGGGTGTCCTGCGGGCCGGAGGCCAATATGGCCAAGCTGCTCGCCGCGGATGCTTCCTGGGCCGCCGCCGAGGCCTGCCTGCAAACCCATGGCGGTTACGGTTTTGCCGAGGAGTTCGACGTCGAGCGAAAATTCCGCGAAACGCGCTTGTATCAGATCGCACCGATTTCGACCAATCTGATCCTGGCCTATCTGGCCGAGCATGTGCTCGACCTGCCGCGGTCTTACTAGGTCGTAAACTCTTGACTTGATATCGCGAGTGGCCCGTCGGTTTTTAGGCAGCACCGCGGCTTTGGATGCCGGGCCGGCCCTCGCTTTCGCTGCCACCGCCAGTATGCCTCGATAGCTTCCGCAAGTTTTTCTAGAGTAAACCCATTTGACCGATCCGACAGGCATGTCGTATCAGTAGTTTCGATTCTCGCAAGATAGAAGGAAACATATGCAATGGCGATGAAGCGCTCTAAGAAATCCACTTCGAAGAAATCCACCTCGAAGAAGTCTCAAGCCACTAAGAAACCGGCAAGCCGTAATAAGGCCACACCTGAGGGCGTGAAAGACCGTCAGCACCTGATTGACGTTATCCAGTCCCGAACCGGCTGCACAGCGACCGCCGCCCGAGAAACGCTGATCGCGGTTCTTGGTACCATCTCAACTTCTCTAAAGAAGAACCAGCGGGTTCAATTGGCAGGATTCGGCACCTTCACCGTCGCGAAACGTGCGGCTCGCAAGGGTCGGAACCCTCGGACCGGAGAGGCCATT
>CAXMQD010000265.1:0-2294 GCA_964194965.1 uncultured Acidimicrobiia bacterium
GGCAAGATTCAGCCCCGCTTCTTCCCCAATATTTTCGGCGCGGGTGGCGACCAATCCCTGGACGAGGAAGTCGTGCGCGAGAAATTCAGCGCGCTCGCCGCCGAGATCGAAGCGGCGACCGGCGACCGGCGCACGCCGGAACAGGCCGCCGAGGGTTTCCTCAAGATCGCGGTCGAAAATATGGCCAACGCGATCAAGCAGGTCTCGATCCAGCGCGGCTACGACGTTACCGAATACACGCTCAACTGCTTCGGCGGCGCGGGCGGCCAGCACGCCTGCCTGGTCGCCGACGCGCTCGGCATCACGCGCGTGTTCGTCCATCCTTTCGCCGGGGTGCTCTCGGCCTATGGCATGGGGTTGGCGGATCTCAGGGTTATCCGCGAACGTGCCGTCGAGGCGACCCTCACCGACGAGTCGGTCGGCGAGGTTGCGATCGTCTTGGACGAGATGCGGGCCGAGGGCCAACACGAGATCCTTCGCCAGGGCGCGGAGCCCGACCGCGTCGAGGCGATACGCCAAGTGCATCTGCGCTATGAAGGCACGGATTCATCGCTCGTCGTGGATTTTTCGGATCGCGCCACCATGGTCGCCGCCTTCGAGGCCGCGCACCATCAGCAGTACGGCTTCATCGCACCCGAAAAGGGCCACATCATCGAAGCGGCGACGGTTGAGATGGTCGGCGGGGCGGCCGAGGTCACAGATCCGGAGATCGAAGTCAAGGCTCGCGAGGGCGCGCCGGGCAAGTTGGCCGAGGTGCGAACCTTCATGGCCGGGGAATCGCGGGACACCGCCGTCTACGACCGCGACCATATGAAACCCGGCAGCAAGATCATGGGGCCGGCGGTGATCGTCGACGCCAACGCCACCACCGTGGTCGAGCCGGGCTGGGAGGCGGAGGTTTCGGCGCGCGACCACCTGATCCTGACCCGGGTCGTGCCGCGCCCGGGCCAAGCCGAGGTCGGCACCGAGGCCGACCCGGTCATGCTCGAAGTGTTCAACAACTTGTTCATGTCGATCGCCGAGCAGACCGGCGTGGTGCTGCAGAACACCTCTTATTCGGTCAACATCAAGGAGCGGCTGGATTTCTCCTGTGCGGTCTTCGATGCCGACGGCGGCCTGGTCGCCAACGCGCCACACATCCCGATCCACCTGGGATCCATGAGCGAGAGCGTCAAGACCGTGGCCGCCGAGCGCAAGGGCACGATCGTACCGGGCGACGTGTTCATGTTGAACACGCCGTATAACGGCGGCACTCACTTGCCCGATATAACCGTGATTACCCCGGTCTTCGACGAGGCCGGTCGGGAAATACTCTTCTACGTTGCCTCGCGCGGGCATCACGCCGAAGTCGGCGGCATCACGCCCGGTTCGATACCGCCCGGCAGCAAACACATTGACGAGGAAGGCGTGCTGATCGACAACTTTCAGCTGGTTTCGGGCGGCCGGTTGATGGAGAAAGAGACCGAGGAGCTATTCACCACCGCGCCCTATCCGACGCGCAACTTCCACCACAATCTGGCCGATCTCAAGGCCCAGATCGCGGCCAACGAGAAGGGCGTGCAGGAGCTGCGCAAGATGGTCGCGCACTTTGGCCTCGACGTGGTCCAGGCCTACATGATCCACGTCCAGAACAACGCCGAGGAATCGGTGCGCCGCGTGCTCGGTGCGCTCAAAGACGGCGAATTCTGCTACGAGATGGATTCGGGCGCCAAGATCTGCGTCGCCATCAAAGTCGACCGGAAGAAGCGCGAGGCGGTGATCGACTTCACCGGCACGTCGCCGCTTCAGGACAGCAACTTCAACGCACCATCGGCGGTCTGCGCGGCGGCGGTGCTCTACGTGTTCCGGCTCATGGTCGACGACGACATCCCCTTGAACGGCGGATGCCTCAAGCCGCTTAAGATCCTGGTGCCCGAGGGCTCGATGCTGAAAGCCGTCTATCCGGCCGCCGTGGTCGCGGGCAACGTGGAAACCTCACAGGCCATCACCGACACGCTGCTGGGCGCGCTGGGGCTGATGGGCGCCTGCCAGGGCACCATGAACAACTTCACTTTCGGTAACGACGCCGGCTACCAGAACTACGAGACCATCTGCGGCGGCCAGGGCGCCGGGGCTGATTACGACGGCACCAGCGCGGTCCACACCCACATGACCAATACGCTGGCGACCGATCCGGAGATCCTGGAGTGGCGCTTCCCGGTCATTCTCGAATCGTTCTCGATCCGCCGCGGTTCGGGCGGCGCGGGCCGGCACCGGGGTGGCGACGGCATCATCCGCCGGGTTCGCTTCCTGGA
>CAXMQD010000266.1:0-7452 GCA_964194965.1 uncultured Acidimicrobiia bacterium
CCGGTCATCAAGGCCGCGGCGACAGCGCCGGACTCGCCCGGCAGCGCGGCCAGGATCCGTTCGGAGGTAACCAGGCGCAGGCGCGTCCACCAGGCACGGGAGATGAACGGGACCGCGGTGGTGAAACCGCTCTCCAAGCCCCCTCTCAGATCCCCGCTCAGATCCCCGCTCAGGTCCCCGCTCAGGTCCCCGACGGCACGGACCTTGCCATAGGCGAATCCGACCCCGCCCAGGCCTTGGAAGTAGGCGCGGCGCGCGAAATCGTAGGCGCCGGGCGCCACCGGCTCCGGCGGCGGCCGCAGTACCGCGCGCAGGCGCACCCGCTGGCCGGGCTCGAAGGCGCCGCCGCTGGCGTCGAGCACGGCGACCCGGACCCGTGCCGGCGTCCGGCTGGGTTCCAGGAATCCGATTTTCGGTGCCTCCAGGATCAGGCGCCAGCCGGACGCGCGACGCTCGACGGCGGCAATCCGTCCGGAGACGGCCACCGGGCCAATGCGTTTCTCCAAGATCGGCGCGGCGACCGAGGCGGTGCGGAACTGGGCCGCGGCAAAGCCGGCCGAAAACACCGCAAACGCGAGGCAGGCGAACAAAATGCCCGGCCGCCGCCGGCCGAGCACCGCGGCGGCCACCGCCAGACCCAAGACAGCCGCGCCCAGCCAGGCGGCCGGCTCGCGATCCAATGCGAAATAAAAACCGATCCCGGTGGCGAAGCCGGCCGGAATCCACAGTGCCCAGCGATCGCGCTCCGCCTCGAGCCGCGCCGCCAAGCCGGTGGCGAGCCTTGTCGCGGGCGCATGCAGGTCCGGAATGAAATTTGCAGCGGCCTCGGTCACCGCTTCTCCCCCCGTCGGGAGCCTTATTGCGGCCCTTCAACACAAAGCTAGACGATCCCCGCCGGGAACGCGAGCCTATCCGGGTGCGGGTCGGGCTTGAGTCGTTCCGCACATAGCCCAGCCCTTGCGGATGTGTTACACAGCCGCGCCGTCTTCCCCAGAGCCATATGCCAGGCCCCGAAATGAGTTCCGAGCCGCGTCCCGTCGTCACCCGCTTCGCCCCCTCGCCGACCGGCTTCCTGCATATCGGCGGCGCGCGCACCGCGCTGTTCAACTGGCTGTTCGCGCGCCATCACGGCGGCGCCTTCCGGCTGCGTATCGAGGACACCGACCGCAAGCGCTCGACCGAAGAGGCGATCGGCGCGATCCTCGAGGGCCTGCGCTGGCTCGGCCTCGAGTGGGACGGCGACGCGGTCAAGCAATTTGCGAATGCCGCCCGCCACGCCGAGGTCGCCCATGGCCTGCTAGAGACGGGCAAGGCGTACCGCTGCTACTGCACCCCGGAGGAGCTCCAGGAGATGCGCGAGCGGGCCCGGGCCGAGGGCCGCTCGCCACGCTATGTCGGGCGCTGGCGCGACCGCGATCCATCGGAGGCGCCGCCGGGCGTGCCGCCGGTGGTGCGCCTCAAGGCGCCGCGCGAAGGCGAAACCACCCTCGAAGATTTGGTCCAGGGCCCGGTCACGGTGGCCAACGACCAACTCGACGACATGGTGTTGCTGCGCGCCGACGGCACGCCGACCTACATGCTCTCGGTCGTGGTCGACGACCACGACATGGCGGTGAGCCACGTGATTCGCGGCGACGACCACCTGACCAACGCCTTCCGCCAGACCCAGTTGTTCGCGGCGCTTGGCTGGCCACGCCCCGAATTCGCCCACATCCCGCTCATTCACGGTTCCGATGGCGCCAAGCTGTCCAAACGCCACGGCGCGCTCGGTGTCGAGGCCTATCGCGACCTAGGCTACCTGCCCGAGGCATTACGCAACTACCTGCTGCGTTTGGGCTGGGCGCACGGCGACGACGAAGTGATCTCGACCGAACAGGCAATCGCCTGGTTCGACCTCGACGGCGTCGGCCGCTCGCCGGCGCGTTTCGACTTCGCCAAGCTCGACAATCTCAACGGCCAGTATATCCGCGAGTCCGACGACGCCGAGTTGGCCGGGTTGGTCGCGGCGCGGCTGCAGGCGGAGACCGGACAGGCCCTCGATGACGAAGGGCGGGAGCGCTTGCGGCGGGCCATGCCGGGGCTCAAGCCGCGTGCTAAAACAATCAACGAGCTGGCTGAAAACGGGGCGTTTTATGTCGCTGCCCGACCGCTGGAGCTGAGCGGTAAGGCGGCTAAACTGCTGCCCGACGAGGGCCGCGCGCGGCTCGGCCGGCTGCTGCCCCAACTCGAGCGCCTGGACGACTGGAGCGAAACCGCACTCGAGGCTCAGGTCCGTGCCTTCGCCGAGGCCGAGGATTGCAAACTCGGCCAGATCGCCCAACCCCTGCGCGCCGCGCTATCCGGTTCCCACGCCTCGCCAGGGATTTTTGAAGTCATGGCGGTCCTGGGTCGCAGCGAATCCCTCGCCCGAATCTCAGATCAGCAGACCGCGTCGTAACCCTTTGAGATAAAGGGGAGGAACCAAATTCCGATCTGCGCGGGTTTGCCCGATGGGCCAAGAGTCTTTATGCTGCGCCGCAGAAAGAAATCACCCGACGCAACCCTGGAATTAGCGCCATGACACAGTCGACATCCGCGGTGGCAATCTCCGCAGGCCGGAACACGGTCACTTTGACCGACAACAGCAGCGGCCAGTCGTGGGAATTGCCGATCCTGGAAGGCAACGAGGGCCCGCGCGTCATCGACGTGCGGCGGCTCTACGGCGACACCGGGTTTTTCACCTACGATCCCGGCTATGGCGCCACCGCGAGTTGCGATTCGGCCATTACCTTCATTGATGGCGAGAAAGGCATCCTGCGCCACGCCGGCTATGCCATCGAGGACCTGGCGGAAAACAGCGACTACATGGAGGTCTGCTACCTGCTGCTCCACGGCGAGCTGCCGAGCCTGACCGAGCGCAAGGAGTTCGAGAGTTCGATCACCTACCATACCATGCTGCACGAGCAGATGCTAAACTTCTACCGTGGCTTCCGGCGGGACTCCCACCCCATGGCGATCATGGTCGGAGTGGTCGGCGCGCTTTCGGCTTTCTATCACGACTCGACCGACATCAGCGATCCCTACCAACGCATGGTCGCCTCGCACCGCTTGATCGCAAAAATGCCGACCATTGCCGCCATGGCCTACAAGTATTCGGTCGGCCAGCCCTTCGTGTACCCGCGCAACGACCTGCGCTACGCCGAAAACTTCCTCTATATGACGTTCTCGGTGCCCTGCGAGGAGTTCAAGATCCGGCCAGCGCTGGCCCGCGCCATGGACCGAATTTTCATCCTGCACGCCGATCACGAGCAGAACGCCTCGACATCCACGGTGCGCATCGCCGGTTCCAGCGGCGCCAATCCCTTCGCCTGCATTGCCGCCGGCATCGCCTCGCTGTGGGGCCCCGCCCATGGCGGCGCCAACGAGGCGGTGCTTCAGATGCTGCAGGAGATCGGCTCCAAGGAACGGATTCCGGAATTCATCAAGCGCGCCAAGGACAAGGACGATCCGTTCCGGCTCATGGGCTTCGGCCACAGGGTCTACAAGAACTACGACCCACGCGCAGCGGTCCTGCGCGAGAGTTGCCATGAGGTCCTGGACGAACTCGGCAATCGCGACGAGCCATTGCTCGAACTTGCCATGGAGTTAGAGCGTATTGCGCTGGACGACAGTTACTTCGCGGAGAAGAAGCTGTTCCCCAACGTCGACTTCTATTCCGGCATCATTCTTCAGGCCATGGGCTTTCCGACCAGCATGTTCACGGTGCTGTTCGCGCTCGCCCGAACGGTCGGCTGGGTCGCCCAGTGGAAAGAGATGATCGAGGACCCGAACCACCGGATCAGCCGGCCGCGCCAGCTCTACAACGGCCACCCGAAGCGCGATTTCGTGCCGATCGATCTGCGCGGCTGAGCCAGGCCGGAACCGGTCTCAGGTCGGGACGTCAACTCCGATCAGGAAAATCCCGGCGGAATCGGCCGCCGCGGCAACGGCAGCACGATCGACGATCAGCGTACCATCGGCCTCGACCGCAATCCCGCGCAAACCCGCGCGGACCGCGCCGGCCACGGTCTCGTTGCCGAGCGTCGGCAGGTCGGCACGGCGCGCCTGTCCCGGTTTGCGAATTTTGACCAATACGCCGCCCGGTCCTTCGCGCGCGAGTTCCCCACAGCGCGCGAGCAATCCGTCGGTGCCCTCGTCGGCCTCGACTCCAAGCACGATACCCTGCTGAACCACGACCGCCTGGCCGATGTCGATCGCGCCGAGCGCCCGCAGCACCTCGAGGCCGCGCGCGATATCGCTTTCGGCCAGCGCGTCGGGACTCCCGGCGCCGATCGGGCCACGCGGCGCGAGCAAGTCGCCGAGGACGTCGTCAACGCCGATCACGGTGAATCCCTCGTCCTCGAACGCGTCGATTACAGCGCGTAACACGCCGTCGTCACCCAGCCCCTTAGCGGCAACCTTGGCCATGAGCCGCGCGCTGCGAAGATCGAAACCGATCTCGTTCAGGCCCGGCCGCTTGACCGGGCCGATCAGTACCAACTCCTCGACCGCGGCGGCGCGCAGCGCCTCCAGCGCAGGTGCCACCTGGCCCAGGCGCACCCAGGCGTGCTCCACCCCCGTCACCGTCGCCGGATCGGTCTGGCCCTCAATGGCGAGCACAAAGACCGCGCGCCCGTCCGCGCGGCAAACCTCGACCAGCCGGGACGGTAGGTCGCCGCCGCCGGCGACGATTCCGAGCTTAGCCGCCATTCCCTTTGGGTCGGCACAGGGCGCGCGCGGACTGGGCGCGCACGAAAGCCACGATTTCGGCGACGCTAGCGGAATCGCCGAAATCCACGGCCAGGCGTTCGACCCGCTCGGCCAGGGTATTCTCCGGGCCGAACAGCCGCGCATAGGCCTCGGAGAGAGTCCGGATGTCGGCGCGGCCCAGACCGTGCCGTTTCAAGCCCACCAGATTGAGCCCCTGGAGCCGCGCGCGCTCGCCGGTGGCCAAGCCATAGGGAATCACGTCGTGTTCGACCCCCGACATACCACCGATCATGGCGTGGCGGCCGATACGCACAAATTGGTGGATCGCGGAAAGGCCGCCGATGATCGCGCCGTCCTCGACCACGACATGGCCACCAAGGGTGGCGTTGTTGGCCAGGATGACCCGATCGCCGATCTCGCAGTCATGGGCCACATGGGCACCCGCCATGAACAGGCCGCCGTCACCGACCCGGGTGACCATGCCGCCGCCCTCGGTGCCCGGGTTCATGGTGACATGCTCGCGCAGCATGTTGTCGCTGCCGATGATCAACTCCGAGGGTTCGCCGGCGTATTTCAGATCCTGCGGGCGGTGCCCGATCGAGGCGAACGGAAAAATCTGGCACCGGGCGCCGATGCTGGTGTGGCCTTCGACGACCACGTGGCTGTGCAGAATTACATTCTCGTCCAGCGCGACATCGGCCCCGACGACGCAAAACGGGCCGATCTCGACCCCCGCGCCGAGGCGGGCCCGCGGATCGACGATTGCCGTGGCGTGCACCCCACCCATTACAAGGGTCCTTGACTTTGGCCCATTGAGATCGCGTGGGCGATCCGCCGGGTCCATCGGCCGGCCAGGGGGCGAGCAGCAGGAAAGCCGTCTCTAAAGCGCATTTTAAGGACCCTTGGTGTTAATCGTCCATGATCATCGCGGTGAAGCGCGCCTGGGCCATGAGCGCGCCGTCGACCCGCGCTTCCCCGCTAAACTTCCATACGGCGCCGCGTCGCCGCAGCTTGGTGACGTGGATGTAAAGCGTATCGCCAGGCACCACCGGCTTGCGAAACCGGGCCTCCTCGATGGTCATAAAGTAGACCAGCTTGCCGGCCGCCGCCCCGTCCAGCGTCTCGACCACCAGGACCGCCGCGGTTTGGGCCATGCATTCGATGATCAAGACCCCGGGCATCACCGGCCGGCGCGGAAAGTGACCTTGAAAGTACTGTTCGTTGATCGTGACGTTCTTGACACCGACCGCGCTCACGTCGGGCTCGAGATCGACCACCCGGTCGATGAGCAGGAACGGATAGCGATGCGGGATCATCTCCATGATCCGCATCACGTCGAGGGTTTCCACCACGTCCCTCGAGGCGGCTTGCTCACTCATTGCCCTTGCCTCTCGCTTTTGCCTGTCGCTGCCATATCGCACAAAGGCGGAAAAAATCCTTGATCGGCATCGCCGGCACGCCGGCCACCGCCATCCCGGGCGCGACATCGCGAATGACCCCGGACCGCCCCGCAAGCTGCGCGCCCTTGCCGATCGTAATGTGGCCCCCGATCCCCGCCTGAGCTCCCACCAGAACGTTATCCTCGAGCTTTGCACTGCCCGCAACGCCCGAAAGGCCGACCAGCACGCAACCCCGGCCCAGGCTCACGTTGTGCCCGATTTGCACCAGATTATCAATCTTCGAACCGGCGCCGATTATCGTGTCCGGCCCGGCCCCGCGATCGATGGTGCTGTTGGCGCCGACCTCGACGCCATCCTCGATGATAACCCGGCCGAGTTGCGGCACGTCGAGATAGCCTTCCGGGTCCAGCGTGAACCCGAAACCCCGGTTGCCGATGCTGGCGCCAGCATGGATCTGACAATCCCTGCCGATCATGCAATAGCTCAAGGTTACGTTGGGTCCAATCTGGGTGGCCGCGCCCACGACCACGCCTTCGCAGATCACCGCGTTGGCGCCGATCCGGCAGTCTTCCCCAATTTCCGCGCCGGCGCCGATCACCACCCCGGGGCCGATCTCGGTGCCTTCGCCGATGCGAGCGCTGGAATCGACTACCGCGCTCGGATGGCGGCCGGGCCGTTGCGGGGGCGCCGGATAGAAGGCCTGCGCCACCAGTGCATGGGCGCGGTAAGGATTAGCGGAAATCAGCAGCGCCATGTCCGTGGGCGCCTGCTGGGCGTGCTTGGGCGCAACGATGCAGGCTCCCGCCGTACTTACCCGAAACTGTTCGATATAGCGCTTGTTGTCGAGAAAACTGACCTCCGCAGGTCCCGCCCGGTCGAGCGGCGCGACACCGGCAAACGTCATGGCGGGATCGGCACCACCACCGATCTCGGCATCGCATATCTCGGCGAGCTCCTTCAGGCTGAATGGCCCGGCGGCCGTGAAGAACCGGGGATCGGCCATGCCGTCAATTCTGGGGCTGAACCGCGGGCAGGTCGGGCAAGCGGGCGTTGAGCCGCCGCACGGCCTCCTGGGTCAATTCGAACTTGGGCTTCACCAGCACCACGGTTGTCTTGGACAGGATCAAGTCGAGCCCGCGCTCCTCCGCGATCTCCGTGGCAACCTTGTTGAGCTCGGCTTGCACCTTGGCCATTCCCTGGGCAAAGACTTTATCCAGTCCCCTTTTGCGGTTCTGAGCTTCGCGTTGCAGGGTCGCGACCCGGCGCTCGAGCTCGCCGCGCTTCTTGGCATAGGCCTCCGGGGACAAGATCGAGCGTTGGCGTG
>CAXMQD010000267.1:0-8391 GCA_964194965.1 uncultured Acidimicrobiia bacterium
TCTCTACGCACAGATGCCGGAAGCCAAGAAACTTGGCGAGACGTCCAAGGCTATTCTCGTGTTCCCGAGGATCATCAAGGGCGGTTTGATATTCGTTGGCGGCCAAGGCGGCGAAGGCGCGTTGCGCGTGAACGGCAAGACCGACGGCTACTATAGCACCATCGCCGTGTCGTATGGCTTGCAGCTCGGGGTTCAGTGGTTTGGATATGCCATGTTCTTCAGGTCGGACAAAGCGCATGGTTATCTAGACAGTAGTGACGGCTGGGAAGTCGGCGGCGCACCCAGCATCGTCATGGTCGATAAGGGTGCCGCCACTGGGTTCTCCACGTCATCGCTAAAGGAAGACATCTATGTCTTCTTTTTCAATCAAAAAGGCCTCATGGCGGGGCTTGGCCTACAGGGCACCAAGATAACCAAGATTACGCCGGATAAATGATGAAGGGTGTGAAGAGAACCATGTGCAAGAGGTGGACTGGCCGGGTAAGGACTGCCAATCGAATGGCTCGACTCAAGACGGGACTTTGCGGCTCACGGGCATGCCGCAAGGCCAATAACCATTGAAGACATTCCTTCGACTACTTGGATTTGGCCTAATCGGATTGCTGGCAACCGGCGTGGCCATCTGGGGCGGGCTGGCGCTCTGGTTTGCGTTGCCGGGGGCGGACGGCGTACGCGCCACGCTTGCCCTTGGCTTCGTCGCGCTCGGCGCGGGTGGTCTCCTGACCGCCCTTATACGCCGGCGGCTTGTCGTGCCCCTATTGCCCTTCGGGATCGCCTTCGTTGCGCTGCTTGTTTGGTGGTCGACCATCGAAGCGAGCAACGACCGCGCTTGGCAGGACGATGTCGCGACGCTACCGTTTGCCGAGATCGATGCCGATGTTATCACGCTGCGCAATATCCGAAGTTTCGATTATAAAAGCGAGACCGACTACACCCCGCGTTGGTACGACCAGACTGTCGACATGCGGCAGCTAGATACGCTCGATTTGATCGCCGTTTATTGGATGGGCGACGCCATCGCACACACGATTCTGAGTTTTGGTTTTGCCGGCGAACAAATCGCAATCTCCATCGAGACGCGTAAAGAGCAAGGGGAAGCCTACTCGGCGCTCGCCGGTTTTTTCCGCCGCTACGAGCTGTTTTACGTGGTCGCGGACGAAAGCGATCTAATCGGGTTGCGTACCAGCTATCGTGAGCCCCCGGAGGACGTCTATCTCTATCGTGTGAAAATTCCAAAAGAGAACATCCGCCGACTGTTTCTCCAGTATATGGCGAAGATCAACGAATTTCATGAGCAACCCGAGTTTTACAACACCGCCACAACGAGTTGTACGACCAACATCGTGATGCACGTCCGGGCCTTCCAGGAGCAGATGCCTCTGAGTTGGAAGATGTTGCTCAGCGGCTATTTCCCGGATCTCGTCTATGAGCGTGGAAAGCTCGACCAGAGCCTCCCATTCGATGCCTTGCGCCGGCAGAGCCACATCAATGAACGCGCCCGTGCAGCCGACGGTGCCGGCGACTTCTCGCGCCGCATCCGCGAAGGCCTCCCCGGAATGCCATGAGCCTGGCGGCCGGGCGATGCCAGGAACCTGCGAGGTTCCGGAAACCGCTCCGGCGGGCCTTCGAAATTCGCCCGTCGCAAGGTGCCGGCGGATTTGTTTCGTTACGGCGTGGTTCGCCGGATAACGAGCTGTGGCTGAATATAAAATGACCTTGGCGCCGACTCGTCGCGCCCCAAGGCATCAAGAATTTTTCTCGTCGCCAGGCGGGCCAATGCATTGGGGTCGTATCCGATGGTGGTCAGTTCGAACGCATGCCAGCTCGCCATCGGTTGATCGTCGAATCCGATCACTGCCACATCGTCCGGTACAGCGAGTTTGAACTCGCGGGCCGCCTGCAAGGCGCCGAACGCCATGGTGTCATTGATGCAGAACAGGGCGTCGGGCGGATCTCCCGCCGAAAACAGGTGCGAAGCGGCGCGGCGCCCGCCTTCGTAGGTGGTTTCGTCGTCGGCTTCCGCGTGCAGGGCAAATCCGAGCCGGCCGAGTTCGTCGCTGTAGCCCTGGCGGCGATTGCGGTCGGAAAAGGTCCCGGCCTTCTTGCCGATATAGGCGAATGCGCGGCGTCCGGCGCGCACCAGATAACGAGCGGCGATCGCGCTGCCCATCGCGTTGTCCCAGCTTATGCCGATCGAGGATTTGCCTTCGTGGTCCCACCCGAACAAGAACAACGGGACCCTTGCGGCCTGGAGCGTTTCGACGATCCGTTCCGATACACTGCCGCCCATGATCACAATGGCATCGACTTTGTAGTCGAGGGCTCGCAGGGAGGACTCATCGATCGTCGTGTGCTCGCCAGCCGGGATGACCAGGGCGCGCTTGCCGGCTTCAGCGAGGCCCAGCGTCATCTCGCTCAGATGACGATCTATTCGCTGCGGCTGTTGGATTACAACTACGCGCAAGCCGCCAACAGCGTCGTCCTCAATATTTCCGCGATCTCCTATTTCGGAACGCTGATTGTTGTCGTCCGCGAAGTATCGCAACACCGGGGATGGCGGCCTGACCATGGCCATCTGCAAGGACATCAAGCCGTTTGTCGGTTTTGCCAATCCGAGTTACGGCTTGATCGCCTCGAGGCCCGGCAGTCCGAATACTGCCTAGCTGTTCCTGCATTTCATGATGACCGAGGAAGGGGTGTCGCCGATGACCAAGGACGGCAAGGTCTCCGGCAACACGGATGCGCCGAAACACTCCAAGGAACGCTCGGGCGTTGCGTCTTTGGCTGACCGTTTGCCCCCCCACGATGCGGCCACCGGCGTCGATGATTTCGACAAGCGTCAGGACTGGCAGGATTTCTGGCGCATTCACGACATGCGCTAAATGAGCAGGGGGCCGGATGGTTGCGTCCTGCCCCCAAAATCGATTACGTTTCGCGGCATCGTTGGCGAAGCGGTTTTAACACCGAAACCGCTTTGCCATCGCACCTGGCGCGAAGGTCTTGACCACGAATAGGACCAGAACATGACCGTTGTCACGGGCCGGAGCCAAAAAGGCGCCGATGTCATCCACCAGCACCCGACGATCAGCTTGATCGAAACCGAATTGGAGCCCGGCGGGTTCAGCATCTATATCGGTGGCACGGATGCCGCGCGGGACGTCGGGATTTTGCGCGAACATAATATCTCTATCGTCGTCAACTGCGCGGTCAATCTCGACATCAATTACGTTTCCGATCCGAACGAACCGGCGGAGGGCGAGAAATGCGCCCATGGAACCGGCCCGTTCCGGATCTTTAAACTTGGCCTGGTGGATGGACCTGGAAATCCGGAATACATGATGCTGGCCGGATATTTCCTGCTCGACGGCGCGATCCGCCAGGAACTGCCCGAGAAACGTAGCTACCCGCAGCGCGCCCGCGGCAACGTTTTGGTCCATTGCCGGGGCGGGCGTAGCCGTTCACCCGCGCTGGTCGCGCTCTATCTCCACCTGAACCGGCCGGACAGGTTTCCGGATCTCGACTCTGCCTTAACCCATGTCCGGGAAAAGCGTGCGCTCCATCCCGACGAATGGTTCAGCGCGCCGAAACCCATGCTGGTCGACGCTGCTCGGCGCGCCGCCGATGTCGTGCACGGCATGAATGCGCGGGATGCGCCGGGTGCCACTCGGGCGGGGCGTGACTCCCATTGATCGGTCGAAAATTGGGCGTAATCTTCAAGTCTATTCCGCGGCGATGAAATGCAGGCGTTCGATCTAGGAAGAAAGGTCGGCGCGCCAGATCGGGTCGAAAAGGGCGAGCTGAAAGAACGCTCCAAGGTCGATCGATACCGCTAGCGGACGCGGCGAATGTCAGATCGCGATCGGGGCCGGCAGTCATCGCAATGCCAGGTGGGCGGCCCGATGCCGGGCGCCGCTGCTTCGATGTCTTCTTTCGGAGGCAAACTCGCCGTCAGGTGGAAGCGGTTGGAATAGGTAAATTTAGCCATAAGCGGGCATCGAACCCGATAGGCGGCGCACCCTTCGACCACGCCATTAGACTCGCCTACTAAGCTACCATAGACTGCCTTCATCCACTTATTCAGGCATGCGCAGCCACCCAAGGCCGGAAACGCCGGACAGTCACAGTTAGCCGTGTTGGAGTATCGGAAGGACATTACAGATGATCAATAAACTGCTGGTCGCCGTCGATGGTTCAAGCCACTCGCTCAAGGCCGTGGATTATGCCTCAGCAATCGCTAATTGCTGCAACGCGAGCGTAATTATTCTCACCGTAGTCAAGGTCCACATGATGAAGGAGCTTTCAGCAGAGACGCGCGCATATGCCAAACTGGAACAAATCCCTGGTGTGGACCTGGATGCTTTGAAAATGATTGCCGGTGAATTGGCTGCCGATATGGAGAAAAGGTCGCGCGATAAGGGCGTTGACGATGTCGTGACTAAAGTGCGGGAAGGCCCTATCGCACGCACAATTATCGAGTGCGCGCAGCAGGACGATGTAGACATGATTGTCATTGGTTCCCGCGGTTTCGGAAACATCGAATCGACTCTGCGCGGCGGCGTCTCCCACCGTGTCGAGCTCTTGGCGAAATGCCCTGTCCTGACGGTCAAATAATGTCCCTCCAGTAAAATTGGAGGTGGGACGGATTTTAAATCCGACTTTGGCGGACATGCCGTTTCTAGTGCCTGCTGTCAGGGGTAAAGCGGCCCTTCTCGAGGCGGGCGCTCAACGTCTACTAATAGCCAAAAGCAGACATGTTGTCCCCGTTGGCGACACCAACCAATGAGCGATGTTAGTATATCGTGACGCCGCTAAACAGAACCACGCCGTGGCATCTAGATGCCGGTGGAAGGAGCCGTCCACAGCATCAATTGGCGGTATTAGAGACCGTGATACTTAAGCCTGTGTTCCGAGCAAACCAGAAGTCCCGGTGGTTGTCGCGGTGGTCCCAAAGATATTAGTTTTCTGCCGGATTTTTGCTAGTGGGCGGTTTCACCCAACTTGCGTTTTAAGCGACATTCAAACTACCGCCAGCGACGTCCGGTTTACGCCCAGTTTTACACTTCATCACTTTACCTGTCCCTTCACAGCGTTGGCATGCGCTGTATAAGAAATCCTTCCTTGCGCATCAGTCGGCAATTCCCCGCGCAGCCGTTCCCTAAGTTTCTCAACCTCACTCTCTGACAGGGAATCTATCGCCCTAACAACCGTGCCGCTCGATCCCGTGTTTGAGCTCCAGAAGTCGTCAAAATCAGTAAATGTCAGTCGTATCTCGATCTGTCTCACAACAACGGCTTCAAGCCCGCCAGTTTCCCAGAGCTCACACATCCTGTCTTGTTCGGTGAACTCTGCACCGAAAAACGGCGTTTCAGTTCCCATCTCACTGAGCACCTCGCGGATTGGCTCCATCGTGAAACCACCACCATTAATGTCCCACATATAAGTAGCAACCAATCCCTCGGGCCGAACGACTCTTGCCATCTCGGCAACCGCTTTGGCAGGGTCCGGGATCAGGTTGATTGCCAAGGCCATTACAGCCGCGTCAAATCTATCATCGTCGAAGGGAAGTGCCTGCGCGTCCCCCCGACGGAATAATGCCGGCTGAGTGGCCGAACGTTCACGGGCGAAAGATAATTGCCCCTCCGACGGATCTATACCTTGCACCTCGGTAGGTTGGCAGCGTCGAACTAGCAACTCGGTGAAGCTGCCGTTACCGCAACCGACATCAATCCAACGCAAATCTGGTGACAATGAAAGCCAGTCCAGGAATATCTCGCCGACGGCCTGACTCCAGCGGCCCGTCATTCGTTCGTAACCCTTACCGTCGATGAATTGAGTTGGAGTAACGTTGACCATTATGCTTCACATTGCCACCGGAATTGCTGCGAGTATTCTTTGGACGCGTTCTTCACCACTGAGACCGCCCACACTCATCGAGCGCGTATTGGGCGAAATTCTATTTGATGCTGGTGGCGGAGTCTATCGCAGCCAAATGTCTGTTCGGGGTCAAAACTCACCTGTCTCAAAAGGCTAACGTTGCGGTAAGTTTCGGGAGTACTCCGGACGCAAATTGGCGTTATCCGGACATTCGAATTTGGACGTCCGGTTAGGCGTTCATGCTTCCGGCTTCTAGTCCCATAACAACAAAAAGTCTGGACCAGTGGTTGCTTGCCCCCCGCAGCCATGCCAACCCGCTGGCTCGTTTAGTTGGCGAGTTTTTTTCTGCGCCCCTTTGGTGCCCGCCTTGCCGTCCCCTTTTTTCGTCCCGTCCTGCCGCTTGGCGCGGGGCGGTGGCTCGGCTAGCCTGCCGGGGTGGCCCGGGGTGGCCCGGGGTGGCGGCGCGAATCCGAGGGGAAGGCCGGTTATGGACCAGGACGCGATCGAGGAGGCCGCGCGATTGCTCGCGCGGGCG
This sequence comes from uncultured Acidimicrobiia bacterium, assembly GCA_964194965.1. GTDB lineage: Bacteria > Pseudomonadota > Alphaproteobacteria > Kiloniellales > J153 > JACZVL01. Next base: position 6,410 of record CAXMQD010000267.1, read on the forward strand.
CGGCTGGAGCACGCGCCGCTCGACGCCCTGCCCGAGGCCTGCCGGCCGGGCGACGAGGCCGCGGCCTACGCGGTCCAGGCGCGCCTGCACGGGATCCAGGAGGCGGCCGGGCTGGGCGCGCGGCTCGGCTGGAAGATCGGTTGCACCACCCCGGTCATGCAGAGCTACATGGGTATCGACCACCCCTGCGCCGGCGGCCTCTTCGCCGGCACCATGACCCAAAGCGAGGCCCACGGTGGCGCCCAAGGTGGCGCCGAAGCGGGCGCCGAGGGACCGGTCCGCTATGCCTTCGATGATTTCTGCCGGGTCGGAGTCGAATGCGAGATCGTGGTGCGCCTGGGCGCGGACTTGCCGGCCGCGGCGGCGCCCTACGACCGCGCGACCGTGGCCGGCGCGGTCGCGGCCTGCATGGCCGGGATCGAGGTGGTCGACGATCGCTTCCGGGATTTCCGCCAGGTCGGCGTCTGGACCATGACGGCCGGCGACTTCTTCAACGCCGGCGGCGTGTTGGACGCCCCCGTCGTGGGCTTCGATCCGCGGGCGTTGGACGCGCTGACCGGCCGCATGACCGTGAACGGCGCCGCGGCCGGGGAGGGACGGGGCAGTGATATTCTCGGTCACCCGCTCGAGGCGCTGGCCTGGCTCGCCAACCTCAAGGCGGGGCAGGGCGCGGCGCTCGCCGCCGGCGAGATCGTCATGCTCGGCAGCGTGGTCGAGACCAAGTGGCTGACCCGCGGCGACGTGGTCGAGATCGAGATCGAAAGCCTGGGCCAGGCCAGCGTGGTCTTCGAGTAACAAGGGGGTTGCCGTCATGAAAGCACGGGTCAAATGGATCGAGGGCGTCGCCTTTATGGGCGAGGCGGGGAGCGGCCACGGCTTGGTCCTGGACGGCGCACCGGAAGCGGGCGGGCGCAATCTGGGCATCCGGCCCATGGAGGCGCTGCTGATCGGCTTGGGCGCCTGCGGCGCCTTCGACGTGGTCGAGATCCTCAACAAGGGCCGTCAGCGGTTTGCCGGCTGCGAGGTCGAGATCGATTCCGAACGTACCGAGACCCTGCCCAAGGTGTTCACCAAGATTCACCTGCACTTCGTCATGACCGGCGCCGGGCTCGCCCCGGACAAGGTGGCGCGCGCGATCCAGCTTTCGGCGGAGAAATACTGCTCCGCCTCGGCCATGCTCGGTGCCACCGCCGAAATCACCCACGATTTCGAGATCGTCGAGCCGAAACACGCGTGACAAGCGGCGCCCGAATCGACATTCTCCGCGCTTCCATAAGCCCGGTTCGGAACGGGCGCCTAGCTGGGGAAGCACGATGCCGGAAACGCTGTTCAATTCGGATCTCAAGTCGCTGCCGCTGATCGGCCGCGGCAAGGTGCGCGATATCTATGGGGTCGGCGAGGATCGCTTGCTGATCGTCACCACCGACCGGCTGTCGGCCTTCGACGTGGTGCTACCGACCGCGATCCCGGGCAAGGGCGCGGTGCTGACCGCGGTCTCCAACTTCTGGTTCGACCGCACCCGCGACCTGATCTCCAACCACCTCACCGCGTCTAGTCTCGAGGAGGTGCTGCCCGACGCCGCCGAGCGCGCCCAGGTCGAGGGCCGCGCCATCGTGGTGCGCAAGCTCGACCCACTGCCGGTCGAGGCCATCGTGCGCGGCTATCTGGTCGGCTCGGGCTGGAAGGACTATCAGCGGACCCAGGCGGTTTGCGGCATTCTGTTGCCGGCGGGCCTGCGCGAGGCCGAAAAGCTGCCCGAGCCCCTGTTTACCCCTTCCACCAAGGCCGAACTCGGCGCCCACGACGAGAACATCTCCTTCGAGGAGACGATCGAATTGGTTGGGCGCGAGACCGCCGAGCGGCTGCGCGACGTCAGCATCGCGATCTACGCCCGCGCGCGCGACCACGCCGAGACCCGGGGCATCATCGTGGCCGACACAAAGTTCGAGTTCGGCCGCGACGCCGACGGCGAGTTGGTGCTG
>CAXMQD010000268.1:0-2934 GCA_964194965.1 uncultured Acidimicrobiia bacterium
AATCCTACCGTCGGCGCCCCAGTCATTCATGGAGTTGAACGGAATGGGTGTCTCGGTTTCGATAGCTTGAAGCCGAGTGGCGTACTTGCTCTGGATTTTTTGCAGGCGTTCCTCGACCTCGCGAGGATCGGAATACCTCAACCCGGCTTCGACCCCATAGGCGACGTGCGGCTGAAGGATATGAAAGCCGACATAGGCCAGCGTGAAATTGACCGGCCACAACATGAGATCTATATCTCCGCTTCGACCGTTGTAGGCGTAAGTTTCGGGGCTGGTCCCGACCGTCAACGAGAGCAGCGCACGTTTTCCGACAAACCGGCCTTTGTCGAACCTGTAAGCGCTTCGGTAGACCTCGCCATAGACCATGACACGGTCGAACCACCCTTTGAGAATGGCGGGGGGCAGGTGCCACCACATGGGATATTGAAGAATAACCAAATCTGCGTCATCCAGCCGGGCGATCTCTGACTGAATTTCAGATGGGATGGTTTCGTTCTTCGATGCATGGCGCTGCTCTGCTTGGGTATCGAACCGTTCAATGTCTAGCCGATCTTCGTAGTGCGTGGCCTTTTCACATGGGTCGAAAGCCATTGCATAGAGATCGGAGCTTGAAACCGCCCAGCCCCGCTCCGCCAATGTTTGCTGCGCCATATTCGCCAGATGCGCGTTGAACGATTTAGGCTCGGGGTGGGCAAGGACAATGTGTGCTTTCATGGGGATTTTGCAACTCGCATTCTTAAGTGAAGAGGCATCATGCGTGGACATTCCGCAAATCGCAAATGTCTGCTCTTGATGCAGTGGACGGCTCCCATCCAACGGCATCGCGATGAGCCAGAAAGCGGCATCCTTTGATGGGTCGGCCATGTCGCCTTCCGGCTATGAACGGCTATTCGGCGGGGTCCTCTCGAACTTTCGATCTTCCCCGATTAGCCGACCTGTGAGTCCGCTGGGTACCTTCACCGCGCCGAACTTCAGACTGAGACACGACCCGGCCTAGGTGCACGCGCGCTAGCCGTCGCCCAAATACCGCGCCTTCAGGTGGGCCTCGAAGACTTTGGGGTCGAGGGGTTTGCCGGTGGTCTGTCTCGGTTCGAAACGCCGCCCCTACAACGGGCGGGATGTGTGCTTCACCGCAAGCTCCGGACCTAACGGACACCCGTGGTGTACGGGGACTTTGGACCAACTCGGACATTCCGCAATCGGTGGCACAACGATCAGCGGTGCGCTAGACTCTCATTCACCACTGCCTCCAGGCGTATTGTCGTCGAGAACTCGAATGGTCACTCTGATACTCAAGGCGAGCGGCTATCAGATAAGTATCAGTATGCATTATATGAACTTATCTTAACAATATACCTAGGAATTCCTGAGGATTTTCGAGATTATTTCATGAAAATACTTCTCATCAATCCAAATATTACAGATAGTATTACCGAGGTAATGGCAAGTGAGGCGCGGAGATCGGCTTCGCCTGGTACCGAGATCGTCGCTGTCACGGCAAATTTCGGTACGCTCTATATTGAAAATCGGATCGAAGCCGCCATCGCTTCCCACGCCGTGCTGGAGACCTTGGCCGAGTATCGGGCGGACTGCGACGCGGCGATCATCTCGGCCTTCGGCGACCCGGGTCTGCATGCCGCCAGGGAGTTGGTGGACATTCCCGTCCTCGGAATCTCCGAGGCGGCGTTCTTGATCGCCTATACCCAGGGACGACGCTATTCGATCGTCTGCCTGACCAAGCGATTGCGCACCTGGTACATGGAATGCGCCGCCGAGCATGGCCTCGACGGGCGGATGGCGAGCGCGCGGGCGCTCACCGTGCCGGTTCCCGACATCACACGGGCGAAGCAGGACCTGGCCGACCATCTGGTCGAGCAATGCCTCCTCGCCGTCGAGGAGGACGATGCCGAGGTCGTGATCCTGGGCGGCGGGCCGGTCGCCGGGCTGGCGCGCGAGATCGCGCCCCAGGTTCCGGTGCCCGTGATTGACGGCATCAGCTGTGCGGTGCAGTTGGCGGAGAGCCTGGTCGCCCTGAACCTCGGACCGCCGGCGCGTGGCAGCTTTGCGCAGCCGGCCTCGAAGCCGGCCCGAAATCTGGCACCTGCGCTGACCGCGATGATCGATCGCAAATGAGGCGCCTTATTGTTTCATCGAACGGAGACACGCCATGGCCAGGCTTGCAAATAAGAGGGCGATAATCACCGGTAGCAGCTCTGGCATCGGCGCCGGCGTCGCCATTGCCTTCGCGGCCGAGGGCGCCGATGTCATCATCAACTATCCCGGGCCGGAGCAGGAGGTCGATGCCGCCGCGGTGAGCCGCGAAATCGAGGCGCTGGGTCAACGCTGCTTCGCCATTCAGGCCGACGTCAGCCAGCAGGACCAGGTCGATCACTTGGTCGATACCGGCTACGAAAAACTCGGCGGCTTCGATATTCTAGTCAACAATGCCGGCATCGCGGAAACAGCGGCGGTCGATACGATGGAGATCGAGTCCTGGGACCGGATGATCGCGATCCACCTACGCGGCGCTTTCATGATGACGCGGCGGATCCTACCGCTGTTGTACAAGCAGAACTACGGCAAGATAATCAATACAGCCTCGCAGCTCGCCTACAAGGGGGCACCCGGATACGCACACTATACAGCGGCCAAGGCCGGCATCATCGGCTTCACCCGCTCACTGGCGCTGGAGATCGGCGAGCGAAACATCAACGCCAACTGTGTAGCCCCCGGCGCCACCAATACGCCGTTACTGGGTGTTGCCACCAAGGCGCTGCTGGAATCGATCCGGCAATCGATCCCCAAGGGCCGCTTCGCAGAGGTCGCCGAGATCGTGCCCAGCTATGTCTTTCTCGCCTCCGATGAATCCGGCTTTTTCCAAGGCCAGTGCCTGAGTCCGAATGGCGGCGACGTCTTCTTATGACGTCTGCCGTG
>CAXMQD010000269.1:0-3743 GCA_964194965.1 uncultured Acidimicrobiia bacterium
CCGTCGGTCAGCACCTCGTCCTTGATGTGAATGCCGATTATCCGGCCGAGCACGATCGCGTTGCGGGTACCTGGCGTATTGGACGGCAGGTCCACGGTCTGGTGATAGAGGCATTCGAGGTGTATGGGCGCGGCCTTGACCCGCGGCGGCTTGACCAGCCTTGCGGGTTCGGTCTCGAGCCCGGCGAGGGTAAACTCATCGACCTCGGGCCCGACCGCGGCGCTGGTTTCGTTCATCTGGTCGCGCAGCTCCCAGTTCGCCAGGTTGGCGACGAACTCGCCGTTCGCCTCGCAGTTGACCAGCGAGTCCTTGGCCGGCCCGTTGTTCGAGAACATGACCATGGGCGGGTCGGTGGAGACGCCGTTGAAGAAGCTGTAGGGCGCCAGGTTGACGATCCCCTCGGCGCTCAGCGTGGTGATCCAGCCGATCGGCCGGGGCACGATGCAGCTTTTGAAGGGATCGTGCGGGAGGCCGTGTTTGTTGTCCTTGGTCTCGTAAAACATATCCACCTTGAGGGTTCTGTGGGTCCGTCGCGTCGGCTTGGCCGGCGCGCGACATTATCCCCATCGGCCGGGCGAACACAAAGTGCGGCGGAGGGGCCGCGCCTGACCCAGGTCCATGCGACTCTGGTGTCGGGCGGTCAGGTCTGGCGCACGACGAAGGCCGATCGACCGGAGGCCGTTTCCCGACAGGTGCTGGAGATAGAGGTGGAGCAGATAGACAAACGGCGGGCGCTTCGGGCCTATTCTATTGCCCTGGCCCGTTCAGTCGGTTTTCGGCTCGTCGCCGGTTTCGGCCACGCCCTTCAGCCCGGCGGGGCCGGGTCCGGTCCGCTTGACTGCCGAGGCGGAGCTTGAACCCTCGGATTCACCAGAATCCGGCGCGTCGCCGCGCTTGGTTTTCTCGGCATCCGCTTCCCGGCGCCAGCGTAACTTGCGATAATGTTCGAGGTTGACGATCTCACCCATGGCCGGCCTGGTTTTCCTCCATCCAAACAGGAGCGCATCGTTGCCCGGCAACCCTACATTCATTAGCTTAGACGAAACGACCCCGCGCGCAATGACCTGATGGCGATTCGCCGGCGGAAAAAGCGGATCAAAAGATAGATAGGGAACAATCGCCTTGAAGAAGCTGGCAGCCGGGTTGCTCGGGCTCATCGTTTTTCTGGTTGCCGCGATTCTGATCGGCCCCAGTTTTGTCGACTGGAATTCCCAGAAGGGCCGAATCGCCGCCGAGGTAGAGCGGCTGACCGGCCGCAAGCTGACCATCGACGGCGACCTCAGTCTGGCAATTCTGCCGGCGCCCGCCTTCTCCGCCGCCCAGGTCCGATTCGCCAACATCGAAGGCGGCTCCGCGCCCACCATGATCGAGCTCGCGTCAATCGACGTCCGGGTTTCCCTGATCCCTTTGATTCAAGGGCGGGTCGAAGTCGAGCGCATCGATCTGGTCAGGCCCACGATCCTGGTCGAGGTCTTGCCCGACGGCCGCGCCAATTGGGAGATCGCCGGGTCGGATCAGGCCGCGCCCGCCACCAGACCGGGCCGGCCGGGCGACCGGGGCAGCGATTTCCTGGAACAGGTGCGTCTGCATAGTGTCCGAATCAGCGACGGTACTCTGATCTACCGCGACGCGGCGGCCGCGCGCGAAGAGCGGATCACCGGGTTCAACGCCGAGATCGCGGCCGGTTCCCTGAACGGACCCTTCACGGTGACCGGCGATGTGGTGGTCCATGGAATCAAGACTGCCTTCGATGTCGCCGTCGGCCAACTGGCGGCTCAGGGTGCCACTTCGCTCAACGTCAAACTCGACTTGCCGGACGCTGGCGTCAAGGCGCGCTTCGGCGGGGCGGTCTCGCGCCATCCGGATGGCGCCTCCCTGCGCGGCAAACTTAAGGCGGAGGGCGGCAGCCTGGCCGCGGTGGTGGCGCTTTTGGCCGGCGGCGGGGGGGTGTCGGGGATTCTCGCGCAGCCCTTCGAGGCCGAGACCGAGCTCTCCCTCGATTTGCAGCAAGCCACCGCGAGCGAACTGTCCTTCCGGTTGGGCGACACCGCGATCGAGGGCGAGGCGCGGGTCGATTTCAGCGCGCCGCTCGACGTTCGTATCAACCTCTCGGCCTCGCGCTTCGATTTGGACAAACTGCTGGCGGCCGGCGCCAGCGCGGCCACCGTCGAGCCGAGCGGAGAGGTTGATGGACAATCGGACGGTCAATCCGGTGGTCAGGCGGGTGAGCAGGCGGGTGAGCAGGTGGGTGAGCAGGCGGGTGAGCAGGCAGCGTCCGATTCCGGTCCGGTATTGCCGGCCGATGTCACGGCCACGGCTGAGCTGACCATCGATGCCGTGATCTACCGCCGCCAGGTGGTGCGCCAGGTGCTGGTCAGCCTGAGTCTCGCCAACGGGCAACTTCGGGTGAGTCAGGCGTTGGCGTTGCTGCCCGGCGGCTCGGACGTCTCGATAACCGGCGTGGCGGCACAGGCGGAGGCCGTGGGTCGCCCGGAATTGCAATTCACCGGACGGCTCGAGGCCGCCTCGGACAATCTGCGCGGCATGCTCCAGTGGCTCGGTGTTGATATTGCTTCGGTGCCGCAGGGGCGCCTGCGGCGCATGAGCCTGAGCGCGAAAGTTGCGGCCTCCGCAAGTCAGGCGACGGTAAGCGATATCGACTTGCGGGTCGACGTCAGCCGCGCGACCGGCGGAATTGCGGTCGCGCTGCGCGAGCGCCCCGGCTTTGGCATCGGGTTCGCTGTCGACAAGCTGGATCTGGACGCCTATCTGCCGACCGGAGGTGTGGCCGCCCAGCAAGGCCAAGCCGGCCAGGGCCCGGCCGCCGAACCGGCGAGCGGGGAGGGGCCCTTGGCCGCATTGGCCAATTTCGACGCCAATCTCGATCTGTCATTGGGCAGCCTGACACTGCGCGGCGTGACCGCGCGGAAGCTCAAGCTCGATGCCACCTTGCAGGGCGGCGCGATGTCTCTGCGCGAGGTGACGATCGGCGATCTGGCGGGCAGCGAGGTTCGGTTGTCGGGGACGCTGTCGGACCTGGCCGCGACGCCGTCGATCGTCGCCGAGGTCGCGCTTTCGGTGCCCAAGCCGGGCAAACTCGCCAAGTTGGCCGGCCAAGACCCCGCGGTGCTGGCGCGCATCGGCGCCTTCGAGGTGACCGGGACCGTAAGGGGCACGCTGGCGCGGGCCGGCATCGATGCCGAGCTGACGGCACTAGGCGGGCGCTTCGGCGTCGCGGGTACGGTCCAGCCCTTGGCCAGCCCAATAGGATTCGACGTGAAGCTCGTTGCCAAGCATCCGGATCTGGCCAAGCTCGCGCGGGCGCTAGATGTCGGGCCGGCGCTCGGTCCTAGCCTGGGAGGTGTGGACCTGACGTTCGGCCTGCGTGGTACACCGGCCCGGATTGAGGTCGCCGGCCTCGCCGGCAGCCTCGGCCCGGCCACGCTGACCGGCGGTTTCGCCGCCGACTTGAGCGGCCCCGTACCGGTGCTGTCCGGCATCGACTTGGGGGTGGGTGTTCGCCATGCCGACCTGGGCGGGCTGATTGAGGCACTGTCGCCCGGGGCCGAGGTCCGGCAAGGCTTGGGCGCCGTCGACCTCAAGGGCCGGGTCACCGGCAGCGCGCAAACCTTCCAGATCGCCGATCTCGCCGGCCGCCTGGGGCCGGCCGAAATCTCCGGCCGGCTGGGCGCCGATCTTTCCGGCACCAAGCCGGCGCTCGATATCGAGTTGACCACCGGTGA
>CAXMQD010000270.1:0-2421 GCA_964194965.1 uncultured Acidimicrobiia bacterium
CCGGCTCCCAACGCCGGCCACGGCGCCGCTTGGCTCAAAACCTCCCCGAGCCCCCGGTTCGCCCAGCAAGACCCGCCAGCGCCTCCGCCAAGTCGTCGCAAATCCACCCCGCCGGTCTCGCGGCCGGCCAGATCCTCGCGATCCAGCAGACCACGCAACCCACGGCAACCACCCTGCCGACGTCAAATCCCCATAGACCGAACCGCCCGCACCGCCCAGCCTAATCCCGCCCCCGGTTTCCTCCCCTGAGGCTTGTCCGACGCCTGCCGGCCGAGTGCGCTGCACACGCCTGTATCCGGCAGGCGTCCGACAACCCTTCACAACAACAGACATTGGAGACGTGTCCCGATGACGGGCAACAAGCCTATTCGAGCCCGGCGCGCCTCAGCTGGTCCGTCAAACGATCCAGCTGCTTCTGGTCCTTGTATGGCTGCGATTCCGCGAATGCCGCCAAACTGAAATCCGGCTGGTTCTTGAGTACGTTCCGGGCCGCCCTGCGGGCCTCTTCGCCGTGACCCAGGTCGACACTGGACGCCGCCAGAATGAGATATGGGTCCACATTGCGAGCCTCGAGTTCGATCGCTGTTTTCGCCGCCGCAATGGCCTCCTCATGGCGTTCGGAACCATAGTAAGCGTTGGCGAGGACAGCGGGATAATCTGGAGGAAGAAAGGGTGTTAATCGAACGGCGAACTGCGCGTGTTCGATGGCTTCGCTCGAACGTCCCAGATAGGTCAAGACACTGGCCTTGAGTGAATAGGCGGTCGGACAACTTGGCCGAGTAGATACGGCATTGTCAGCCTCCGCGCTCGCTTCGTCAAATTCCCGCCTGCTCAAATGGACTTGCGCCAGGACCAGGTGCGGGTATCCCGTTACATCACCCAAACCGATTGCTTCATGCGCCCGTTCTATAGCGCGATCCAGAGACTGAGATGTTCTATCGCTTTGCCCGGATAGCGCCTCCGCCCAATAGGCCAATGCTGCAGAAGCGTATCCCACGGAGCAGGTCGGCTCGAGGCGAATGGCTTCTTCGAACCGACGCTGCGCTTCACGAAGCTCTACATTGGTCGTTGAATTCCACAGCAATAGCTCACCGTGAAAATAGCTATCGAGAGCGGCCGGGTTTCGAAATGCGCCGCGAACGAGTCGGGCGGCTTCGCCGCCGAGTAGTTTCACGTCCAAGGCGGTGACGATCTCCCGGATGATTTCATCCTGGACGTCGAACAGGACGGCAAGATCGCCAAAATCCAGGTCGAAATGCTCCGCCCAGATATGCTGGCCCGTCGGCACCTCCATAAGTTCGGCGGTCACACGAACTCTGCTGCCAAATTTGCGCAGGCTGCCCTTGAGGACGAAACGTACATCGAACCGTCGGCCCAGCTCTTGAGCCGGCATTTCCCTCGATCGATGCAACGAAGGCGTTGCGTCCTCAACGATGATTAGTCTGGGTACTCTGGTCAGCGCGATAGTGATTCCGTTGGTAATGCTATCGGCGAATTGATCCTGTTCAGGGTCGCCGCCGACACTGTCGAACGGCTTAACGGCGATTGACGGCATACCCAGTCGCTGTGGCGCGGGCGCCGCATCTCCGCCAGTTGCTTGCATCCTAGGCGTATCACTGCGCGCGGAAACCTGATAGGCGCGCACCGGCTTCGCGATATTCTTGACCTGCTGCTCGCCCATGAATGTGAAGCCCGCGGCGAGCTTGTTCCCGATTGCGTCATGCACCGTGCCCGAAATGCAGACGCCGCCGGGCTCGGCGAGAGGTTCCAACCGCGCCGCGACGTTGACACCGTCGCCGTAGATGTCGTCACCATCGAGGATCACATCGCCCAGATTGATGCCGATACGAAGTTCGATCCTGCGATCTTCGGGAACGCCCGCGTTGCGTTCGGCTATTTCCCGCTGGAGCGCTTCGGCGCATTGGACCGCGTCCACCACACTGGCGAACTCGGCCAGGGTTCCGTCACCCATCAGTTTGATGATCCGGCCATTGTGCGCAGCGACCATGGGGTCGAACAAGTCGGCGCGATGCGCCTTGAGCGCGGCCAGCGTTCCTGCTTCGTCGTTACCCATAAGGCGGCTATAACCGACCACGTCGGCGACGAGGATGGCCGCGAGCCTTCGTTTTTGGCGTTCCTCCATCAGAACTGTGCTTCCCCGCGCAGTGTATCCGCCAGCTTCACTCTAGGGAGAGTAACAAGGCGTGTCCATCTGGGGCCTCCACCAACTTCCGCTTCGGGTCAACAACGGACTCTACAGACAACCCCGCCATACGTCCGCTTATCCCCCAGAAGCAGACGAAAACGATGCGAAAGCGGACCTCAGCGCTCGAATGTCGGTTGCTGGGGGATAAGCAGACGTGCCTGGGGCATGGCCCTGACTTCCGAGTCTAGCCAGGAGCGGTCATTCTCAGTTGTTCA
>CAXMQD010000271.1:0-3060 GCA_964194965.1 uncultured Acidimicrobiia bacterium
TTACGCGGAGCTCGACCGGCGCAAGAAACCCGAGATCGAACTCGTCTACGTTGGCCTGATGCCCGAATTCATCGGGCGCGGCCTCGGAAGTTATCTCCTATCCACGGCGATCGACATCGCCTGGACCTACGAGCCCAGCCGTCTCTGGATCCACACCAACACGCTCGACCACCCGCAGGCCCTGCCACTCTATCAGCGCCACGGATTCGTGCCCTACGACCAGGAGCAGCGGATCATCCCCGATCCGCGCCTGACCGGACTGATTCCCGCCAAGGGCTAATACTATAAATCGACGCCAACCATACCTAGGCGAAGGCGCGGCTGGCGAGATAGGCGCCGAGCAGCAGCAGCGCGCTGAAAAAGACGCGCCGAAACAGTGCCTCGGATAACCGCCGGCGCACGGCCTGGCCGAGCACCATGCCCAGCGCCGCCGGCGCCACTGCGACCGCCGACATGAGCCAGAGGTCCGCGGTCATCAGGCCCTGCCGCGCAAACGCGGCCGCCAGCGCGACGGTCAGGACGGTGAAGGAAATGCCCAAGGCCTGAACCAAATGGTCGCGCGACAAGCCAAGCGCCTGCAAATAGAGAATTCCGGGAATGAACGAGCCGGTCAGCCCGGCCACGAATCCACCGATTCCGCCCGCGGCGGGTGAGAGCACGGTCTCCCAGCGTCCGGGCGGTGGGATCTGCGGTGCCACCAAGCTGATCCCGGCGTAGCCGCAAATCATGAACCCCAGCAGGCCGGTCAACAGCACGGAATCGGCCTGGGCCAAAATCCCGACGCCGATCCAGGTGCCCAGACAGGCCATCAGCAGCAGCAGCCACAGCCGTCGGAACAAGGGCATGAAGGCGCCGCCCGCCAATCCCTGCCAGACGTTGGTAACCATGGAGGGGACCAGCATCAGGGCGATCGCCTCTTTCAGGCCGACCGTGGCCGCGAGCAGCGCTAGCGCTATCGTCGGAAGGCCGAGCCCGACCACCCCTTTTACCCAGCCGGCAAACAGGAAGGTGGCGCAGACGATCGCGACGATTTCGAAGGTCCACATGCGCGAAATCGCGAACTCCGGCGCCGCCTTGACGGCCACATGCCCCTTCGGCGCTTCCCTATTAATGCAGGATCTGGCTGAGGAACAACTTGGTGCGGTCGTGCTGCGGGTTGTTAAAGAATTCGTGGGGTTCGTTCTGCTCGATGATCTCGCCGAAGTCCATGAAGATGACGCGATTGGCGACCGCCGTCGCAAAACCCATTTCGTGGGTTACGCAGATCATGGTCATGCCGGATTCCGCGAGCTCGACCATGACCTCCAGCACCTCCTTGATCATCTCGGGATCGAGCGCCGAGGTCGGCTCGTCGAACAGCATGATCCTGGGGCTCATGCACAGCGAGCGCGCGATGGCGACGCGCTGCTGCTGACCGCCCGAAAGCTGGCCGGGGAATTTTGCCGCTTGCTCGGGAATCCTGACCCGCTCGAGGTATTGCATGGCAATTTCCTCGGCTTCGACCTTGCGCATATTGCGCACCCAGATCGGCGCCAACGAACAGTTTTCCAGGACGGTGAGGTGGGGAAACAAGTTGAACTGCTGAAACACCATGCCGACTTCCCGGCGGACCAGCTCGATGTTCTTCAGATCGCCGGTCAGCTCATTGCCGTCGACGACAATTTTCCCCTTCTGATGCTCCTCGAGCCGATTAATGCAGCGGATCAGGGTGGACTTGCCGGATCCCGAGGGGCCGCAGATGACGATGCGCTCGCCGGTTTTGACCGTCAGGTTAATGTCCTTGAGCACGTGGAACTCGCCGTGCCACTTGTGGACGGCGTCCATTTCGATCGCGATGTCTTCGCCGACGGTCAGCTCTTTCGTCGGCTGCCGGACTTCGTCTTGCGCAACGGCATCGGTCATACTTGCCTCCTGGTTTTCCTATCCGGCCGGACCCCGGCGCCCTGACGGCGCTAGTGGCCGGTATGGAGTTTCTTCTCCAAATACAGCGAATACCGCGACATGCTGAAGCAGCAAATGAAGAAAAACAGCGCGATAAAGAGGTAAACTTCGCGCGCCAATCCCGCCCAGACGGCGTCGGCCAACGACGCGCGTCCGATACCCAGCGGATCGAGCATTCCGATGATCAGAACCAGCGTGGTGTCCTTGAAAAGCCCGATAAACGTGTTGACGATGCCCGGGATCGAGATCTTCAGCGCCTGCGGCAGCACGATTAGCGCTTGGGCTTTCATGTAGGTCAGGCCGAGCGAATCGGCGGCCTCGATCTGGCCCCTGGGAATCGCCTGCAAGCCGCCGCGAACGACCTCGGCAATGTACGCCGCCGAAAACAGCGTCACCATGATCAGCACCCGCAACAGCAAGTTGAAGACCGTGCCCGGTGGCAGGAAGAAGTTGAGCATCGACGACGCGATGAACAGCAGGGCGATCAAGGGCACGCCACGGATAAACTCGATGAACAAGACGCAGAGGATCCGCAAAACCGGCATACTCGACCGGCGTCCGAGGGCGAGGAGAACACCGATCGGAAGCGAAAATGAGATGCCGGTGACGCCGATGACCAGGGTCAGCAAGATGCCGCCGAACTGGTCGGTGTCGATGACTTGTAAACCCAAACCGCCGACCAGGAGCCAGCCGGCGAGGAACGGGAAGGCCATCGCGTACCAGAGCCCGAATTTCCGGCCCGGCATTTTGTCGTAAAGCACCGGCACGATCGCCATGACCAGGAGGATGAACGACAGGTTCACGCGCCAACGCGAGTCGTGGGGATAGAACCCGTAAACGAAAAGTTGAAACCGGCCTCTGATGAAGGCCCAACAGGCGGCGCCTTCCGGTTCCTCCATCTTGGCCCAGCATTCCTTGCGCGAGTCCGCCGTCCAGACCGCATCCAGGAACATCCAATCGATGAGCGGCGGCAACAGAATCCACAGGAACCACACGGCCAAAATGGTCAACGCCGCGTTCAATGGCGTGGAAAACAGGTTGTGTTTGACCCACCCGAGGACACCGACCTCGGAACGCGGCGGCGGCATGTCCGGATGCTGGCCAGCTTCGTAAGATTGC
>CAXMQD010000272.1:0-2238 GCA_964194965.1 uncultured Acidimicrobiia bacterium
CGAGCGCCGCCTCGGCATCCAGTGCCGCGACCGAATTGAGCGCTGGGCCGTGACGTTCCAAGCGCGCGACGCAGTTCCGGGTCGCCTCCAGGGAAGAGACCTCCTTGGTCGCGATGGCGGCGGCGAGTTCGGTGAGGCTCAGGGCCGCGAGTGCGTCATCCGGCATCGTTGTCGCCTCCAGCCAGCTTCGCGATCGCGATATTGAAACCCGAAGGCTCGGCGCCGAAAGGCAGATCTTGGGCCGCCGCACCGACCTGCGCGCCCAGCCTCACCGCGGCGCCGGCCGGCTCGCGCAGGGCGGCCGGTTCCAGCTCGACGCCCTGAGTCTGCCGGAGCCAACTCGCGAATGCAGCCAATTCTTCCTCGGTCATCACGTTCTCCTTTTTGTATCTAGCCATCATTCGGCGGCGGCCAGGCTGGCCTGGCGGTGCTGTCCGGCGGCGAGCGCCGCGAGCAACGCCAGCAGCATGGCGAACGCGGCGAGGATGAACACCCAAGCCTCGTATCCCGCGTCGATCAGCCAGCCGAAAAACACCGGTGCCAACGCCCCGCCGACGTTCATGCCCGTGGTCACGAAGCCGAACACCGTCCCGACCTGACCCTCGGGCGCGACATTGCGCACCATCATGTCGCGCGACGGCTGGATCGCGCCGCGCGCCAGCCCAACCACAGTCATCGCGACGATAATCGCGGCCAGCGGCAAGGAAACCAACCCGACGATCACCAGGATAGCGGCGGCGACGATGAAGCCGGCCGAGATGATCAAATCGTGGCGCTGGGTGCGATCGGCGAGCACGCCGCCGGCCAGCACGCCGGCCGCCGAGGCGGCCAGAAGTGCCGTGAGCGCCGCATTGGCGGTGACCAAATCGGCGGCGTGCAACTCGACCAGCGCGGTCACGGTGAAGCCGTTGAGCCCGCCGGAGGCGATCGAAGACATCATCATGTAGGCGAACAGCAGCAGCATCGGCGCCGACAGCAACAGCCCCAGGCCGCCTTGCTTGGGTGCGCCCGGCGCCGGCTTCGCCGCCGTGGGAGTCGCCGAGGGAGTCACATCCTTGGCAGCGGTCCGCTGGGCGGTCCCCGGGGTGTCGAGTTCCTGGCCCTGGGTCATGATCACCAGCGCCGTTGCAACGCCGCACAGTCCGACCGTGATCAATGCCACCTGCCAGCTCCACCATGCGGCCAGGGACACCACGATCGCCGGCGCCACCGCCCAGCCGAGATTGCCCGCGAAGGTGTGGAGGCTGAACGCGCGGCCCAAGCGGCCCGGCTCGATGCGCGCGGCCAGGATCGCGTAGTCGGCGGGATGGAACACCGAATTGCCGACACCCATCAGCACCGCGATCACCATTAGCGCGCCGTAGCCCGGCGCGACCCCAGCGGCGGCCACCGCGCCGCCCATGACGATGAGTCCGATCACCAGAGGCCGCCGCGCCCCGAATCGGTCGACCAGGAAGCCGACCGGGGTCTGCAACACCATGGAAGCCAAGTTCGGCAGGCTCAGCAGCAGGCCGAGCGCGGCGTAGCCGACGCCCAACTCCGCCTCGAGCAGGGGGAACAGCGGCGGCAGCACGATCAGGTAGAAGTGGGAGAAGAAATGCCCGGTGCCGATCAAGGCCAGCAGCTTGGCCTCGCGCCGCGCCGGGCGATCGCTACCGAAGGATGTCACGCAGCTTGACCTCGCTGTTTTCCCGCCGGAAAGGGGCGGGGGCCGACTTTATGGCCTGGGCCTTCGCCGCGCAAACCGATGCGTAACTGTGATACCATGGCGCGCGCCGCCCGATTCGCTCAGAGTCGGACCGGTCCCGCCCGCAGCACCGGAAAACCGGAGGCTCCGGATGCCGAGCCGCGACACGCCGCTGACCTACGCCGAGCACCTTCAGCTCGACCGCCTGCTGTCGTGCCAGGAGCGCCAGTCCGTGCTTCACGGCCGCCCGGCCCACGACGAGCTGCTGTTCATCGTCGTCCACCAAGCCTACGAGCTCTGGTTCAAGGTGATCCTGTTCGAACTCGACCGTATCCAGGAGGTCTTCGCCGGCCCGCGCGCCGAGGACGCCGGCCTGGGCGAGGCGGTGCACGGGGTCGCGCGCATCGTCAAGGTCCAAAAGCTGCTGATTCAGCAGCTCGACGTGCTCGAGACCATGACCCCCATGGATTTCCTCGACTTCCGCGACTTGCTGGTCCCGGCCTCGGGCTTCCAGTCCTTGCAGTTTCGCCTGATCGAGACGCGCCTGGGCC
>CAXMQD010000273.1:0-5734 GCA_964194965.1 uncultured Acidimicrobiia bacterium
GTGTCCGCCCTGTCCGCGGGCGCGGAATTGGAGGTTCGCTACGTCCTGGAGGGCGCCGTGCAGCAGGCCGGGAATCGCATCCGGGTGACGGTGCAGCTCACCGATATCGATGCCAGGCAGACCATATTGGCCGAACGCTACGATCGCGTTCTCGATGACGTCTTCGAATTGCAGGATGAAATCACCAGGGAGGTCATCTCATCGCTAAATATCAAACTCCTGACTAACGAAACCAACAGAGTTTGGTTCGGGAAACTCACCAGCCCTAAAGCGGAGGAATATTACTATCGTGGCGCCAGCCACTTCTACGAACTCAACAAAGACGACAATGTGACTGCGCGACACATGTTCGAGGAGCTTAACCGTGTTCAGCCGGACTCGGTGGTGGGTCCGAGCTATATTTCAGTGACGCATTGGTTGGATGCCTTCTTTGGTTGGACGGACCCTTCGGCCGGATCGATCGAACAGGCTGCTACCTGGGCGAAGAAGGCCATGCAGTACGAGGACAACAACGGTATCGGTCATGCCGTCTTCGGACACCTGCAGCTTCTCGATGGCAAATATGATGAAGCGCTTGTAACCTGTTTAAAGGGGACCGAGCTTCGTTCGAGCTGTCCACTGGCGCACGGCCTCTTGGGACTTGTGCTCAATTATTGCGGCGATGCGGAGGCAGCAGTCAAAAGCGTCAGGGAGGCCCTCCAACTGGAGAAGGTCTATCCAGCCTGGTTGATCGATATTCTTGCCGCCGCTTACCGGGATTGCGGGGAAGTCGAACTCTCGATTCCAACCGCGAAAGAATCGATGCGGCTCAACCCGCGGAACAATGATGCGCGGCTGATTCTCTGTAGCGATTACAACCTTGCGGCTGACCATGACCAAGCGCGGCGCGTTGCGGATGAAATCATCGCCAGCGACCCCGCATTTCGCCTTTCCGACTATGCCAAGAGCCAGCCGTATAAAAACCCAGCGGCGCTGGAGCGCTTGATCGCAGGCCTTCGCGAAGCCGGTCTCCCTGATTAACCACCGCCCGAAACCGGAGAACGGCGGGCGGAGGAGAAAATCCGGTTCGAACCTCGCAGTTTGTTAACGCGGGTAGCCTAGATATTCAGATCGGAGAATGCGCTGGACGAGATGTTCGAACACCTGTCCAAATCGATGGACACCGCCGGGGGCGTATTTTTGTTTCGCCACACGGGTGCGTGGGCACTATCTTCATTCCCGGGAGATGTGAGATGACCAGAGCCGCCCTTTCCGAGTTGCCACCGCGGACCGACAGTGCCCTCGGCTCATTCCCGTCCGACCACGCCAATGTCGTGGTTCATCCGCCGGTCCTTTGGATTCTGCTGTTGGCCGCGGGTTGCGGGCTGGATTTTTTTCTGCCGGTGACGTTTTTACCCTCCGGATTCCCCGCGGTCTGGGTGGGTGGCGCCGTTTGGCTCGCCGGGTTAGTCCTCGCCGTTGTTGCCATCGCTCAGTTCCGCCGCGCGGGGGTCGACGAACGGACCAATACCCCCACCGCGGAGATCGTCGACACCGGTCTGTTCGCATTCTCCCGCAACCCTATCTATGCGGGGGCGTTTATCGCCACCGTTGGCGTCGCCGTCATCTACAACATGCTGTGGATCTTGGCGACGCTGGTCCCCTTCTACCTCGTCATCCGCTACGGCGTGGTGGCGCGCGAGGAAGCCTATCTGGAGCGCAGGTTCGGCGACGCCTACCTCGCCTACAAAGCGCGTGTCAGGAGATGGATTTGACCCCATCGGTCATGACTGACGATCGTTGGTATAAGCGCCGGTGCGCTTGCCTTAACTCGGCGCACGCCTAGAATTACGATCATGTGCGAGCTGTTGGGCATGAACTGCAACGTCCCGACGGACATCCGGTTTAGTTTCTCGGGGCTCATCCAACGCGGCGGGCGGACCGGCCCGCACCGGGACGGCTGGGGCATTGCCTTTTACGAAGGTCGGGGATGTCGGACCTTCCACGACCCGTTGCCCGGTTGCGAGTCCAAAATCGCCGAACTGGTGCGGACCCACACGGTCAAGAGCCTGAACGTCATTTGCCATATCCGCAAGGCAACGAACGGCCGCGTCTGCCTGGAAAACACCCATCCCTTCATACGCGAGCTGTGGGGACGAAGCTGGGCCTTCGCGCACAATGGACGCCTGAAGGGGGTGAAGGACTGGCCACTCAGGTTCTACAAGCCGATCGGCACAACAGACAGCGAGCACGCCTTTTGCTGGATTTTGGATCAAATCCGCCGGCGCCATCCAACGCCACCCAAGAGGGACATGGCGGTGTCGCGCCTGGTCCGGGAGCTGAGCGCGAAGCTGAATGCCTGCGGAACCTTCAACATGATGCTTTGCGACTCGCGCTATCTATACTGCCACTGTAGCACAGACCTGAGCTGGTTGACTCGGCGCGCACCCTTCGGCGAGGCGCACCTGGTCGACACGGAACTGACGGTCAACTTCGCCAAAGAGACCACATCGCGCGACATTGTCACGGTTATCGCGACGCGGCCCTTGACCGACCACGAGCCGTGGCAGGTGATGGAGCGCGGTAGCCTCGTCCTTTTTCGCGACGGTCTGCCGGTGGCCGGGCCGGTTGGCCGCGCCTCCCTCAGCCCTGTGGCAGGCCCTCGCTGATCGGGCCGTGGCGCAGCAGCGGGCTGTCTCCCGAGGAGCCGTCATAGCGCGGCAGGTTGTCGGCGATATCCAGCCATGTGATCCGTTCCGGATAGAAGGAGTGAGCGGATGGCACCAGGACATCCGGATTGTCGAAGGTGCTGATATGAATTTCGACGATCGGCCCCAGATCGCCACCGTCGCCCTCCCAGGTCAGCGGCGTCCCGCAGTTGCCGCAGAAGGCGCGCCCGACGCCCGGCGATGAACCGTAGATCTTGCGCTCATCTCCGCTGAACTTGACTTGCTCGGCCTTGAAGCCGGCCAACGTCACAACCGGCGCGCCGTTGTGCTTGCGGCAGCTTTGGCAATGGCAGTGGATAACACCGAAGGACTCGCCCGTGGTCTCATAACTCACCGCCCTACACATGCAGCCACCGGTCATCTTCGCATCGTTACTCATTTGGCCCTCCAAAATCGACATGCACCTATGTCTGGCGTCTCCCAGACAACCGGCAAATCAACGCTGACGGTATCCGGTTTTCGACATTATTGGTACCTGTCACTTTTCGGCTAACCCGACATTCGAGGTCGCTCCGCGCAACAGCACGCCCGAAATAGCCGTCTCACGCCTCTCCCGTCACCTCCTTGAGCAGGCGCTCGGCGGCGCTGGCGATGTCGAGATCGCCGGCGCGAACCGCCGCGACCAGGGGGGCGAGCGCCGCCTCGTCGAGCTTGCCGATACGTGTCGCGACCAGGCGCGCGGCGGTTTCGGCCAGGAGCGCGCGCAGGCGCGGGCCCGAACCGCTCTTGCGGCCCGAGGTATCGAGGTCGTCGTCGTGACGCGCGATCGCATCGGCCAGCGCGGCAACGCCCGCGCCGCTGGTCGCCGTGGTCGCCAACACCTCCGGCATCCAGCCGCCACGGACGTTTGGGTGCCGCCGCAGTGTCAGCATGCCGCGCAGCTGCTTGACCGTGACCTCGGCCGCTGGCAGGTCGGCCTTGTTGACCACCAGAAGGTCGCCGATTTCCAGGATGCCGGCTTTGATCGCCTGGACGTCGTCGCCGGCGCCGGGCGCGCAGATAACGACCTTGGTGTCGGCGACCTGGGCGACCTCGACCTCGGACTGGCCGGCGCCCACGGTCTCGATCACGATCACGTCCTTGCCGGCCGCGTCCATGACGTCGACCACGAAGGCGGTGGTGGCGGAAAGCCCGCCCAAATGGCCGCGCGCGGCGATCGAGCGCACGAAAACCTCGGGGTCGAGGCCGTGGGAGGTCATGCGGATCCGATCGCCCAGGATCGCGCCGCCGGAGACCGGGCTCGAAGGATCGACCGCGATCACGCCGACGCTCATGCCGCGCGCGCGCAACTCGGTGATGTAGGCGTCCACGAGCGTCGATTTGCCGACCCCCGGCGGGCCGGTAAAGCCGTGCACCCGGGCGTGGCCCAGGTGGGGTTGGATGGCGCGCAGGATGCCCGCTGCCTCGGCGGTCTCGTTTTCGACCGCCGTGATCGCGCGCGCGAGCGCGACCCGCTCGCCGCGGCGTAGGCGCGCGACCAATTCTTCAGCGTCGGTCATGTTCAGGCGACCACCAGGGGTTGGCCAAAGCCGAGCTCGCGGCGCAGGCAGGCGCATATCTCACCGTGGGTGACCTCGGCGACCGCGGCGTCCACGGTCTTCTCGAACAGGTTGCCGCTGTCCTCGGCGGCGGCGCGCGCGAGTTCGTCCAGGGCGCGGCGAACCTCGGCCTGGTTGCGCCCGGCCTTGAACGACTTGAATTTGGCGATCTGGGTTTCCATGCGCGCGCGGTCCGGGCGCTCCAGCGGCTTGACCTCGAAGTCCTCCTCGTCGCGCCGGTGGGCCGTGACCCCGACGATGGTCTCCTCGCCGCGCTCGATGCGATCCTGGAACGCACAGGCCGATTCGCCAAGCAGGGTCTGCACCAGGCCCGACTCGACCGCCGCGTACATGCCGCCGGCGGCGTCGATCTTGGCGACCGCCGCTTCGATCTCCGCCTCCATCTGCTCGGTCAGGCGCTCGACGTAGAAGGAGCCGCCCAAGGGATCGATCACGTCGGTCAGATGCGCCTCTTCGCGCAGAATGTTCTGGGTCGAGACCGCGACCCGGGCCGCCGCCTCGGTCGGCACCGAGAGTACTTCGTCATAGGCGTCGCTGTGCAGCGACTGCAAGCCGCCGAATATCCCGGCCATGGCCTGGATCGCGACCCGGGCGATGTTGTTGAGCGGCTGCTGGCGCGTGAGATCGACGCCCGAGGTCTGGGCATGGAACTTGAAGCGCCAGGCCTTGGGATTGCGCACGCCGAAGCGCTCGCGCACCAGCCGCGCCCAGATTCGCCGCCCGGCGCGGAATTTGGCGATCTCCTCGAAGAAGCTGATCGAGATGTCGAAGAAGAAGGTGAAGCCTTCGAGGAAGACCTCCGGATCCATGCCGCGCGCGCGGCAGTCCTCGGCGTACTGGATCGCGGTCGAGAGCGTGAAGCCCATGGCCTCGGCCGGGGTCGCGCCGGACTGCTGCATGTGTTGGCCGACCACCGAAACCGGGTTCCAACCGGGCACTTGGTTTTGGCAGAAGGCGATGTGATCGACCAACACCCGGCGTGAGCCGGGCAGCGCCAGGCGGAAGAACATGTGGTTGGCGACATAGTGGGAGATATAGTCGCTCTGATTCGAGGTCCCGGTGATCTTGGCCCAGGGCACGCCGCGGCGTTTGGCGACCGCCAGCAGGAGCGCGAGCAGGGTAAACGGCAGCGGGTCGTTCATGGCGGTGGAGATGCGCCCGATGTCGACCGACCGGAGCGCGGTGTCCATGTCGTCCACGGTGTTGATGGTGGCGCCGCAGGTGCCAAGCAAAACCGGGTCGACCTCGTCGACGTCGTAGCCGCGGTAGACCGAGTTGCAGGGTATCAGACTGATCGCGCCGGCGCCGGCCGCCATGATCTCCTCAAGGCGCGCGGCGTAGTCCTCCGGCGTGCCGAAACCGATCAACTGGCGCTGGCTCCAGGTCCGGCCGCGATGCATGCTCGGGTAGATGCCGCGGGTCATGGGCGGCTGGCCCGGGAAGCCCAGGTCCGCCATGTAGCGCTCG
>CAXMQD010000274.1:0-9349 GCA_964194965.1 uncultured Acidimicrobiia bacterium
CCACCGGCCGCATATCCTGCGGCCCGGCCACAACGTGCTGGTCTGGGGCGCCTCGGGGGGTCTCGGCTCCATGGCGGTGCAGTTGATCGCGACCGCCGGGGCCAATGCCATCGGGGTGATCTCGGACCCGGACAAACGCGACTTCGTCCTGCAACTGGGCGCGCGCGGAGTCATCAACCGCAAGGATTTTGACTGCTGGGGCCGCCTGCCGGAAATCAACGACCGCGGCGGCTACGGCGCCTACATGAAGGAGGCACGCAAGTTCGGCAAGGCGATCTGGGAGACCACCGGCAAGGGCAACGACGTCGACTTCGTGTTCGAGCACCCGGGCGAGCAGACTTTCCCGGTATCCTGTTTCGTGGTCAAGCGCGGCGGCATGGTGGTGTTCTGCGCCGGCACCACGGGCTACAACCTGACCTTCGACGCGCGTTTCGTGTGGATGCGCCAAAAGCGCGTCCAGGGCAGTCACTTCGCCAACCTGAAGCAGGCCAGTCAGGCCAACGGCCTGGTCATCGAGCGCCGCATCGACCCCTGCATGTCCGAGGTCTTCGCCTGGGACGACATCCCGCGCGCCCACACCAAGATGTGGCAAAACAAGCACAAGCCAGGCAACATGGCGGTGCTGGTCCAAGCCCCGCGCCCGGGCCTGCACACATTGGAAGACGCGATCGAGGGATAAGCCGCGTGGCCGCGGCGATCTAGAGGAATGCAGCAGGCATGAACGACGCCGCCGCCGCAGGCACGCGCGCGATCCCCGGCCCACTTGCCAACCTCCTCGCCACCTGCCGCGCGGCGCTTGGGGCCGCCGAGGCGTTTCGCGAGGCGGCTAGGCACGCGGTCGCCGAATTGGTCGCGCCGGGCGGCACGGTCGATGCCGAGGCGCTCGAGCGCGAGCAGTATGCGGCCCACGGCTTCGCCTGGCTCGCCACCTACGTGGCGGCGCTGGAGGCGCTGCTGGGCTGGGCCGAGCTCCTGGAGGCCGCGGGGAATTCACGCGAGCTCGAGCGGCTGATCCTCCAGCTCGGCTTCGCCGAATATCTGCGACAGATGGTGGGCGGCATCGCGCTGAGCCAGGTCGAGAGCTCGCGCCCCGCCGATCTCGGTCTCGACGAAAGCGCGGTCGCGGCGTTCAACGGCGACCCGGCGGTCGCGGCCTTGACCGCCAGCGGCGGCGCGGGTGCGCGCCTGCGCTTGGCCGAGCTCTTGACCGCCGGTCACGAGGCCGACGATTTCGGCGCGCTCGGCCTCGGCGACGAGATGCTGACCATGATCCGCGAGCAGTTCCGCCGCTTCGCGAACGATCACATGGAGGCGGCCCACGGCTGGCACCTGCGCGACGAGCTGATCCCGCTCCCGGTGATCGAGCAACTGGGCGAACTCGGCGTGTTCGGGCTCACGGTCTCCGAGGACTGGGGCGGCGCCGGGCTGGGCAAGGCCGCCATGTGCGTGGTCACCGAGGAGTTGGCGCGCGGTTACATCGGCCTCGGCTCACTCGGCACCCGCTCGGAGATCGCCTGCGAGCTGATCGGCCAGAGCGGCACCCAGGACCAAAAGCAGCGCTGGCTGCCCGGGATCGCCAGCGGCGCGCTTCAAGTCACCGCGGTGTTCACCGAACCCAACGTCGGCTCCGATCTAGGCGCGATCCAGACCCGCGCGGTGCGCGCCAAGGGGGCGGACGGGAGCGATACCTACAGGATCACCGGCAACAAGACCTGGATCACCCACGGCGCGCGCTCGGACTTGATGACGCTCATGGCACGCACCGACCCGGACCAGCCCGGCTACAAGGGCCTGTCCATGTTCATCGCCGAGAAGCCGCGCGGCAGCGACGCCGAGCCGTTCCCGGCAACCGGCATGTCGGGCGGCGAGATCGGCGTGCTCGGCTATCGCGGCATGAAGGAATACGAGATCGCCTTCGACGGCTTCGAGGTGCCGGCCGCGCACCTGCTGGGCGAGGTCGAGGGCCAGGGTTTCAAACAGCTCATGGCGACCTTCGAATCGGCGCGCATCCAGACCGCCGCCCGCGCGGTCGGCGTCGCCCAGAGCGCGCTCGAGCTCGGCCTCGATTACGCCTTGGAACGGCGCCAGTTCGGCAAACCGCTGATGGCGTTTCCGCGCGTCGCCGGCAAGCTCGCCTGGATGGCGGTCGAAACCACGATCGCGCGCCAGCTCACCCAGGCTGCCGCGCGCGCCAAGGATTCGGGGCGGCGCTGCGACATCGAGGCCGGCATGGCCAAGCTCTTGGCCGCGCGCATCGCCTGGTCCAACGCCGACAACGCGCTGCAGATCCATGGCGGCAACGGCTACGCCCAGGAGTTCAAGATCTCGCGTGTAATGTGCGACGCACGGATCTTGAACATCTTCGAAGGCGCCGCCGAAATCCAAGCCCAGGTGATCGCGCGGGGGCTCCTGAGCGGGCGGAATTAGGGGAGCGTTCCACAGTCAAGCCTTTGCCGGTTTCTCGCCAGGCTTGACCGGGGCCTTGCCGCTGCCGCGCAGCGCGACCACCTTGTTCAGCAGGCCGAACCAGAACGGCGCTCCGAACGAGCAGGCAGTTATCGAGATGAGCCAGCCGATGACGGTTGAGATCCCATGGAAATTTTTCGAGAAGCAAATATTCTCGATAAGCGTACCGTCATCGTCCTTCGCGCATTTCCATCCGACTGGAAACAACTCGATTCCTGCCTCGATGTCCGCATAGCTGGGGGGCTTTTCGCCTTTTGCGTTCCGCTCCGCAACCTCGGCGAGGGCCGTTCGAAAGGCTTGGTCGACCCATAGCGTATTTGCCAGGTGAACAGCGTCCGCGTTCAGCGTCACCACCACAACGGTGGCGATCACGAACAGCCATACCTTGACGGTCCGGGCATACCAACCCGAGACCCGGTCCATCGCACCATCGAACCAATCCGCCAGTTCATCGCGAAATTTGTCCACCTCGCCTTCGGCGCCCGACAAAAGGCTTAGCAGGGCTTCGCGAATATGCGCCTGTCCGATAGCCTTGAGCGAACCTTCGATTTCATTAAACGTCTTGGCGACCGCATCTCGTCTTACGCCGCCGTCCTGTTGGGCACCGCTACGGTCGATCACATCGATCAGGATATTCGCAAACCGTTTCGGCTCTACGTAGGACGGGCCGACGCCGCCGCCGCCCCAAACTTTCTTGAGCGAACCGAGCCGGCCTGCCTCCTTGTAGAGGCTTTTGAATTGCCCGTGGCTGTACAGGCTCTTGGCGATATCGGCACCAATCAGGTTCTCGATACCTTTTCGCAGATTGCGGGATCGGAGTCCCACGGCGCTCGCGAACCATTCCTGTACCGCAGAACACACCAGGGAAAGGATCAGAAAGAAAAGGATCAGCCCCAGAGCTATATCGACAAAGGCGGAATCGAACATCTGACTGCCCCCCAAATTTGGCTTGCCTCGTGACCGCGTCGGCCACCGGCGGCGATTCACCGCGGCTTCACCACCGGCTTCGACACAACCGGCGGCGTGCGATCGCGGCGAAGGAAGCCAACCGCGCGACCGGTCAACGCAAAGCATGCGCAAAATCGGAATTAAATGCTAGCATCAGTTGAATAATTACTTGTCTGACTCTCCAAAAAGAGCGCGTGAGTTTGGCGGGTCGGAAAATTCGGACGGCGAATCCTGCGGGTCTGACCCTTCAACGGTGGCCTTCAGATGCTACTTCCGCCCGCCCAACTTGGCCCTGGCCCGGCGGCCACGCGGGCGCTATACCGGCGGGCATGGCTTCCGTCCTCAATACGTTGGTCATGGTTGCGCTGGTGGGCACGCTCGCCGTGCTGTTTGCCGGGATATTCGCCATGGCCCGGGGCGGCGAATTCAACCGCAAATGGGGCAATCTGCTGATGCGCGCCCGGGTCGCCAGCCAGGGCGTGGCGATCTTGCTGCTGTTGGCCCTGTTCCTGATCAACCGGGACTGGGGCGGCTGAATAATCGGGGCTTAGACGGATGTACCAAGGCGACAACTACTCCCTGATGGCGGACTACAACGCCTGGATGAACGGCAAGCTCTACGAGGCCGCGGCCGGGCTGCCGGACGCAGAGCGCAAACGCGACCTGGGCGCCTTCTTCAAGTCACTGCACGGCACGCTCAACCATATCCTGGTGGTCGATCTCATGTTCTTGGCGCGGTTCACGGGGCAGCCCCTGCCCGCGACCGGTCTCGACGAGGACCGCCATGACGACTTCGGCGACCTGCGCGCCGAGCGCCAGGCCACGGACGCGCGCATTCTCGATTGGCTCGCGGATCTCGACCGGGCCCGGCTGGCCAACGCGCTGACTTTCACCAGCGTGGTCGACGGGGTGACCCGGTCCCTGCCCCGCTGGGTTATGTTGACTCAGATGTTTAACCACCAAACCCACCATCGCGGCCAAGCGACCGTATTGCTCAAGCAACTCGGCGCCGATCCCGGCATCACCGACATCCCGTGGCTGCCGGCGCTGTACGAGGAAATCGAGGAAAAATAATGGTCAAGCTGACGCGCATCTACACCCGTGGCGGCGATGGCGGCCAGACCTCGCTCGGCGATGGCGCGCGGGTCGCCAAGCACGACCCCCGGGTCGCCGCCTACGGCACCGTCGACGAGACCAACGCCACCATCGGCTTGGCGCGGCTGCATACGGAGGGCGCGCTCGACGCCATGCTGGGACGGGTCCAGAACGACCTCTTCGACCTGGGCGCCGATCTGTGCCGGCCCGGGGGCGCCCCTGGGGGCGGCGATCCGGTGCGTAGCGCGCTCAGAATGAACGCGACCCAGGTCGCGCGCCTGGAGACCGAAATCGACGCGGTCAACGCGAAATTGGCCGAGCTAAACTCCTTCGTGCTGCCCGGCGGCACCCCGGCAGCGGCCTATTTGCACCTGGCGCGCACGGTCTCGCGCCGGGCCGAGCGCGATATGACCGCGCTCGCCATGGCCGAGACCGTCAACCCGGAGGCGGTGCGCTATATCAACCGGCTCTCGGACCTCCTGTTCGTGCTCGCCCGCCACGCCAACGACGACGGCGCCCAAGACGTGCTCTGGGAGCCCGGCGCGAACCGTTAGGAATGCAGTGCACAAAAACTTGGAAACGGCCAATTTCCCTTTGATTCCTTGCGTTGACAGGGGCCGCGCCATGCTCCTATTGTGCGCCCGCGAAATCGGGCGTTTGGCTCGAAACACGCGGCATCACCACGCAATCGTCAAGGGTTCGCGATGAAGGTTCTCGTTCCAGTCAAACGCGTCATCGACGCCAACGTCAAGGTCCGGGTCAAGGCCGACCAGACGGGGGTCGAGACCACCAACGTCAAAATGGCCATGAATCCCTTCTGCGAGATCGCCGTCGAGGAGGCGGTGCGCATGAAGGAGGCCGGCACGGCAGAGGACGTCATCGTCGTCTCCGCCGGCGCCGCCCAGTCCCAGGAAACGATCCGTACCGGCCTCGCCATGGGCGCCGATCGCGGCGTGCTCATCCAGAGCGACGTGGCGCTCGAGCCCCTCGCCATCGCCAAGCTGCTCAAGGCAGTGGCCGAGAAGGAGGGCGTGGACCTGGTACTCATGGGCAAGCAGGCGATCGACGGCGACAACAACCAGACCGGCCAGATGCTGGCCGCGCTCTTGGGCTGGCCCCAGGGCACCTTCATCTCCAAGATGGAGATTCACGACGGGGGTGCGGCCGGGGGCGTCGCCGGGGGCGTCAAGGTCACGCGCGAGGTCGACGGCGGCCTCGAGGTCGTCGATCTCAAACTGCCCGCCGTGCTCACCGTCGACCTGCGCCTCAACGAGCCGCGCTATGCCTCGCTGCCCAACATCATGAAGGCCAAGAAGAAGCCGATCGAGATGCTATCGCCCGAGGATCTCGGCGTCGACGTAACCCCGCGCCTGGAGACGCTTCAGGTGGTCGAACCGCCGCCGCGCCAAGCCGGCGTCATGGTCGATAGCGTGGCCATGCTGGTCGACAAGCTGAGAAACGAGGCGAAGGTAATCTGATGAGTATTCTGATCATCGCCGAGCACGACAACGCGAGCCTGCGGCCCGCCACGCTCAACACCCTGACCGCGGCCGGCGAATTGGACGGCGAGGTCCATATCCTGATCGCCGGCGCCGACTGCGCGGGCGCCGCCGATGCCGCGGCCAAGCTGCCCGGCGTCGCCAAGGTGCGCGTCGCCGACGCGCCGGAGTACGGCCACGAGCTGGCCGAGAACCTGGCGCCGCTCATCGCCAAGCTGGCCACCGACTACACCCACGTCCTGGCGCCGGCCACCACCTTCGGCAAGAACGTCATGCCGCGCGCCGCGGCGCTGCTCGACGTCCAGCAGGTCTCCGACATCAGCGCGATCGAGGGCGCGGATACCTTCGTGCGGCCGATCTACGCCGGCAACGCCATGGCAACCGTCAAGTCTTTGGACACGATCAAGCTGATCACCGTGCGCGCCACCGCCTTCGAGACGGCGGCCGAAGACGGCGGCTCGGCGGTCACCGAGACCGTGGAGAGCACCGGCGACACCGGCCTGGCCAGCTTCGTCGGCCAGGAACTGACCAAGTCCGAACGGCCCGAGCTCACGACGGCGGGCATCGTCATCTCCGGCGGCCGCGGCATGCAGAGCGGCGAAAACTTCGCCATGCTCGAACGCATCGCCGACAAGCTTGGGGCCGCGGTCGGCGCCAGCCGCGCGGCGGTCGATGCCGGCTTCGTGCCCAACGACTACCAGGTCGGCCAGACCGGCAAGGTGGTGGCGCCCGACCTCTATATCGCGATCGGCATCTCGGGCGCGATCCAGCACCTGGCGGGCATGAAGGACTCGAAAGTCATTGTCGCCATCAACAAAGACGAGGAAGCGCCGATCTTCCAAGTCGCCGACTACGGTCTGGTCGCCGATTTGTTTCAGGCGGTGCCCGAACTGGAAGAGGCTCTTGGGTGATGTTTCGCATGGCTAGCGCACACCGGTCCGCGCCAATAGGGAAAGGCTCGCAAATCCCATGACCGATAACACCGACGGCGACGACCTGGACATCAACTGTATCGGCATTATCGGCGCCGGCCAGATGGGTGGCGGCATCGCTCACGTTTGCGCCGCCGCCGGTTTCGACGTCAAACTGTCCGACGTCAGCGAGGACCAGCTCGCCAAGGCGCTCCAGACCATCGGCGGCAACATGGACCGGCAGATCAAGCACGGCGCCTTGACCGCCGGGGACAAAGACGCGGCGCTCGCGCGCATATCGACCGGGACCGACTATTCCCTGTTCTCGGGTTGCGACGTGGTGATCGAATCGGCGACCGAGAACGAAGAGGTCAAGCGCGAAATCCTCAAGGCGCTGGTCCCATCGCTCAAGCCCGAGGCGATCATCTGCTCGAACACCTCGTCGATCTCGATCACGCGCCTGGCCGCGGTTACCGACCGCCCCGGCCGGTTCATGGGCATGCACTTCATGAACCCGGTGCCGCTGATGAAGCTGGTCGAGCTGATCCGCGGCATCGCGACCGAGGAAGACACCTATCGATTAATTCGCGAGCTCACGGTCAAGCTCGACAAGACCCCGGCCATGGCCGAGGACTTCCCGGCTTTCATCGTCAACCGCATCCTGCTGCCGATGATCAACGAGGCGGTCTACACGCTCTACGAGGGAGTCGGCTCGGTGCAGTCCATCGACACCGCCATGAAGCTCGGCGCCAACCACCCCATGGGGCCTTTGGAACTGGCCGACTTCATCGGCCTGGACACCTGCCTCGCGGTCATGCACGTGCTTTACGATGGCCTGGCCGACTCCAAGTACCGGCCCTGCCCGCTGTTGGTGAAGTACGTCGAGGCGGGCTGGCTCGGCCGTAAGGCCGGCCGCGGCTTCTACGACTACTCCGGCGACGAGCCCGTGCCGACGCGCTAGGGGCTGGCGGGCGCTACCAAAAGCTCGGCCGCATCACCATCAATACGAAGACGCCCAGCAGGCTCACGAAGGCCGGCCAACCAAGCCAGAACCAAGCGCGCATGCAGCGATGGTATTCCGGCGGCAGCGGCGTTTTGCTGTCGACCGCGGCGGTGGCGAAATCGCGAACCCGTGCTTGCAGCCGGACGACCCGGAACCAGCACAGGGCGGCGACCGCGTAGAGCAGGTAGCTGACCACCAGCCAGGACTCATAAGGATCGGCGGCGCTTAAATAGACGAGCCCAAATCCGCTGAGCGGTTGCACCACACCCGAGGTCGCCGTGAATAGCCAGTCCACCAGAACCACGTTCCGGGCAACGACTGCAATTGCGCGCGGATCGCGACGCAGGTGCGCCAACCACATGTGCAGCGCGGTCCCCAAACCGGTGCCGAACAGAACGGTGGCGCTCACCACGTGCAGCCACTTGAGCCATAGATAGGGATCGCTCACCGGTCGGGCTCGAGCGCGGCGAGCGCCAAGGCCGCGGCCAATATCGGCAGATTCTTCAGCAGCGGCCCGAGCGGCTCGAGCCATAACGCGGGCTCGGCCAGGCTCAGAACCAGGGTGTAGCCCAAGACAACGAATATTTGGGCCGCCGCCATGAGATTGGGGCGAAATCGCATCAGCAAGCCGATTCCAATGGCAATATCGATCAGCGAGCCCGCCGCCACGGCCCAGGCGCCGAGCGCGGCGCTCAATCCGAGCGCGGCGAGATATGGCTCGATCGCGCCTGCCGGGGCGCTCATTCCGATCGCCCCGGAGGCCAGCCATAGGATGCCCAGAGACCAGCGCAGCAACGGCCGAACGAAAAACAGCCGGGCGTGCCAGCGGTCCTGGAGTTGGCTCGGCCCCATGGCCAGCGCGGCATCCATGGACCGGGGCTCGATGCCGAGCGCTTCGACGAACGGCGCCGGGGGCGCCGCGTTGCCATATTCGAGTTGGCGCAGGGCGGTGCTGTTGATCGGCGCGCCGCCAAACCAATCGCCGAGCCGCGCGGCACCTCGTATCAGCGGCATCGGAATGGGCAGCGTCGGCACCGGCGGAAATCCCAGCCACGCTCGGAGGCGCACCAATATGTCCGTCAAGCTCAGGCGGTC
Organism: uncultured Acidimicrobiia bacterium; assembly: GCA_964194965.1. Classification (GTDB taxonomy): domain Bacteria; phylum Pseudomonadota; class Alphaproteobacteria; order Kiloniellales; family J153; genus JACZVL01. Next base: position 9,018 of record CAXMQD010000274.1, read on the forward strand.
CGGTCCCACCGGATCGAGGGTCACCCGCGAGACGTCCGGGGTCTCGACCAACCGGACCACGGCCGCGGTGAGGTCGTCCATGTGAAGCGGCTGAAACACTTGATCCCCACGCCCGACCAAGGGGATCGCAAACGGCAGGACCGCCATGGCCCGAAGCAGCGATGTGCCGCCGTAGGAGCCTTTACCGTAGACCAGAGAGGGACGCAGCACGATCCAGTCGAGGTCCAGGCTCCTCAAGTGGTCGTCGGCCTGCCGCTTGGTGCGGGCGTAGGCGGTTCCGGCCGCGTCATCGGCGCTGATCGCCGAGATTTGGATGACCCGGCGCAGGCCGC
>CAXMQD010000275.1:0-2657 GCA_964194965.1 uncultured Acidimicrobiia bacterium
CAATGCCGGGCTGGTCGAGACGAAGAACGCCACCGCGCCGGACAGCGCGAGGGCCACACACATGTAGTTGTAGACCCGCAGCATGTAGGCACGCAGGCCGACATCGACGGCGGCCGCCTGGGCCTGGGCCGGGGACATTACCTTGCGTTCGGGACCGAAAGCCATGAGTTAACCCCTTTGATGGCTGGAAATTGAGCTACTGCCAATATTGGGCCAATCGCGCTCGGAATCAAGAGTTTCCGAAAGATTCGCGGGAGAATGTGGCGCCGGTTTGGCACGGTAACATATTAATATTATTGATTTCGTAACAGCGGTGCCGCCTTTTGGTCGAGCGCCCGCCAGGTCCCGAGGAAGCCTAGGACCAGAGTCACCGCGACCCCGGGCAGGGCCACGGCGGCGACCGGGGCGGCCTGGAAGGTGAAGCCCAGGTGCAGGAGTTGGGTGACCACGACGTAGGCGGCGAGCGTTCCCAACCCGGCGGCGAGTCCCGCGGTGACCAAACCCAGGAGGCCGTATTCCATGAGGTAGGCGCGCAGCAGGTGGCCGCGGGTCGCGCCCAGCACCTTGAGCACCACCGCGTCGTAGATGCGCCGGTGCTGTCCGGCGGCCAAGGCGCCGCCGAGGACCAGGATCCCGGCCAGCAGCGCCACCGCGGCGGCCGCGTGCACGGCGAGCGCCACGTGGCCCATGATGCCGATTACCGCGGCCAGCGCGTCCCGCACCCGGATCGCCGAGACGTTGGCGAAGCGCTCGGTGACCGCGCGTTCGAGCGCGTCTTCGACCTCGGCGCGCGTGTCTTTGCCGGGCGGGATTTCAACGGGGCCGGGCGGGATTTCAACGGTCGCGATGTGGGTCTGCGGCGCGGCTTCCAGCAGGCCCGGGGAGAACATCATGACGAAGTTGAGGTCCAGCCCGGTCCAGTCGATGGCCCGTAGGTTGGCGATCTCCGCCTCGACCTCGCGGCCCAGCAAGTTGACCCCGATCCGGTCGCCCAGCTTCAAGTCGAGCGCGCGGGCGACCTGGGCGTCGAGCGACAGGAGCGGCGGCCCCGCGTAGTCCGGCGGCCACCAATCGCCCAAGGTGATCTCGGCGTTGGGCGGGGCCTCGCGCGACCAGGTCAGCCCGCGGTCGCCGCGGAACACCCAGGCGATCTCCGGCGGGATTTCCAGTTGCTCGGGCGGGATGCCGTTGATCGAGACGATGCGCCCGCGCAGCATGGGAATGCGGCGCAGCGCGCCCACGCCCGGGGTCGCGCGCACCAAGGCGTCGAACGGCGCCACCTGATCGGGCTGAATGTCGATGAAATAAAGCGCCGGCGCGCGCTCGGGCAGGGTCCGGCCCAGGGTGTCGGCGAGATTGAACTCGACCAGCGCGATCGCCACCAGCACCGTCAGGCCGAGGCCGAAAGAGGTGACCACACTCACGGTCGGCGCGCCGGGGCGCACCAGATTGGCCAGCGCCAGGCGCAGGCCGGGGCGGCGCGGGCGTGGAATACGCTTCGCCAGGGCGACCAGTCCGGTCCCGGCGCCGTGGAACAGCAGCAGCGCGCCGGCCGCGCAGGCCACGAACCATAACCCGACCCCGCGGTCGGTCGAGGTCGCGACCACCAGGGCGGCGAGCGCCAGTGCCGCAAGCCCGATGGCGCCATAGGCCCGGGCCGCCAAGCGCCGGCGCGGCCAGGGCGCGGGCGCGATCTTGTCGCGGAACAGGCTGGCCGGGGGCAATGCGCGGGCGTGGGCGAGCGGCCACAGCGAGAACGCCGCCGCGGTCAGCAGCCCGAACGCGGTGGCGGTCGCGAGCGGCAGCGCATGAACCGCGAAGCGGGTCTGCCAGGCGAAGAAATCGCCGATCAGGATGCCGGCCAGATAGGCGGCGGCTAGCCCCAACGCCAAGCCGGCGGCGATCCCCACCAGCGTGAGGAACAGGATCTGAATCCAATAGACGCGCGCGATCAGGCGGCTCGAGGCACCCAGGCATTTGAGCGTCGCGATGGTCGCGGTCCGGCTCTCCAGATAGCCGCGCACCGCGTTGCCGATGCCGACGCCGCCGATCAACAGCGCGGTCAGCCCGACCAGGGTCAGGAACATGCCGAGACGGTCGATGAATCGGGCCAGGCCCGGCGCCGCTTGGCTGGTATCGCGCACGCGCCAGCCGGCGGCCGGGAAGGCCTCCGCCAGCTCTCGCCGCAGGACCGCGGAATCGCCAGCGGAATCGCCGGTCTCCGGCAGGCGCAGCCGGTAGTGATGGTGGTTCAGGCTGCCCGGGCGCAACAGGCCGGTCGCGGCCAGACTGCCGCGCGCCACCAGGACCCGGGGGCCGAAGGCGGCGATGCGGGTCGAGCGGTCCGGCTCGCGCGCGACCAGCGCCCTGACCTCATAGGTCAACTCGCCGATGCGCAGCCGCGTTTCCGCGCCCGGCGTCTCAGGGTCCAGCGCCGCAGGGTCCAAGTCGAAGCGGCGCAGCAGGCTGGCGTCGGCGGCCAGGCCCCAGGCGCCGTCGCGGTAGGCCAGAAGCTCGGCCAGCGGCCGCGCCGGATCGAGTTCGACCGCGCCATAGAGCGGATAGGCGTCATCGACCGCGCGCAGCTCGATCAGCGCGCGCCGCCCATCCTTGTGCGCCATGGCGCGTAGCGCGGTAATTTGGGACAGGCGCCCGCG
>CAXMQD010000276.1:0-7108 GCA_964194965.1 uncultured Acidimicrobiia bacterium
GCAGGAGCGGCAGGTCGATCAAAACGGTGATGGCCTATACCGGCGCCGGCGAACGCGCGGTCAAGAATTGGTTTGGGGGCAAGAACGGCCCGAATGGCGAGAACCTGGTCAAGCTTGTGCGCCATTCCGACGAGGTCCTTGAGGCGCTACTTTTGATGGCTGGCAGAGAGGATATCTTGGCTGGAAAGCTGCTCGTCGATGCCCACGAAAAATTGGTAGAGATGATCGAGATTATCGACCAGCTGCACGCCGCCGATTCGGTCGCAGATCCGACCAATGATTAGGGAGTGCCTTTGAAGATCCCATCCGCCGCAGAAATTCTTGAGTTTGGCCGAATCGGGGTAAGGTCGGGGCAGGCGTGATGCCCTACGACTTCTGTACGTGATAGTACGAAACTAACTTGGGACCGGCACCCGCCGGTCCCGTTTTGGAGGAGGCGGGCTATCTAATAAGTTCCCTCCGTTCGGAGTCCCGCCCTCCAATGTCAAGAGCCACCAATTCTGCTCGGCAAGAGAGCTGAGGCCCGAGACCTTCGTGTGCCGGAAAGCAGGGATCGTAAATTGTAAGCGTCCATTTCTCGCACGTCGGTCAAGTTTCGACGTTTGAGGCTATCCAGTTCCAAGGCAAGAGATCGTCGATACGGTTGGCGGGATGGCCGTGCGTCATGCGCTCGAGCACGTCTTTGAGGTAGGCGTAGGGCTCGATCCCGTTGAGCTTTGCCGTGGCGAGAAGCGAGGCGACGATGGCCCATCGATCTGCGCCGCCGTCAGACCCGGCAAACAGATGGTTTTTTCGTTCCAGAGCCACCGGCCGGATGGCGCGTTCCACCGCATTGGTGTCGAGTTCGACGCGGCCATCATCCAGGAACCTGCAGAGCGCCGGCCAGCGCGCGAGCGCATAGCGGATGGCCTCGGCCAGCCCGCCGCGCGGCGGAACCCGGTACAGCTGGCCCTCCAGTCAGGGCTTCATGGTGTCGACCAGAGGCCGCGATCGGATGTCGCGCGTGCTTTGGCGCTGCAGGTGGCGCTCATTGGAGACCGTAACCTCGGCGACTACCGGCCCACCCAGGCTTCGGCCTCTATTTCAACTTCGTAGCCGCCCACCAGATCGGCGACCTCGATCAAGGTGTTGGTGGGCCGGATAGATTCGAAATAGTGGCCGTGAACCCGTCCCACGGCTTCCCAGTGTTTGGTGTCGCGCAAATAGATTCGCGTGCGCACGATGTCCTCAAGAGAACCTCCAAGGGCGGACAGGCAGGCGGCGATCTTATCCAGGATAAACACCGTCTGCGCCGCCGCGTCACCCTTGCAGACCACCTTCCCGCAACCGTCCGTCGCAGTGGTGCCGCTGACGAGAATTCGGTCGCCGTCGCGAACCGCGCGGCTGAATCCGCAGGCCGCTTCCCAAACGCTGCCGCTATCGATCCGTTGCCGGTTGGGGCGTCCCTCGATGGGAACGGCCGCATAGATATTCGGAAGGCTGTCCAAATGGTGGCTAAGATCGCCCGATGCGGTGAGGAACGGCGGGCGGCGATACTCATCGCCGCAATCGCCCGGAATTCGCGAGGAATCGGCAACAGCGGCGTCGATGGCGGTGCGGTCCTCGTCGTCGAGCGAGAAAGCGAACACCCGCAAATTATCGCCGCGGTGTTCGCGCTCTCCAAGCCGTGCGCCGACGATAATCGCCCCGACCGCCGGCTGTTCCAAAACCCAGCGCGTGGCGACATTGGCGACCGAAACATCGTGCTTGTTGGCGACCTCCGCCAAGGTGCCGAGTATGGCCTGCAGAATATCCCAGCCACCGATCGCGTCGATGAAGCGCCGATATTTCAGCTTGCTCCAATCGACGATGTCCGAGGCCGTTTGGTCCGCTGCGCCAACCCATTTGTCGCCGAGGAAACCACCTGCCAAGGTGCCGTAGGCGAGCAGCTTGATGTGGTTATCGAGACAATATGCGCTCATTTCCTCCGCGGCACGGCGGTCGAGAAGCGAGAAGCATACTTGGTTGGTGGCGATTTCGATGCCCTGTCCGGCAAGCACGCGCAGGTGATCGGTATCGAAATTCGTGACGCCGAGATACCCGATCAATCCTTCGGACCGCAAGGTCTGTAACTCGCGTAGGGCGTCGAGGTAGCCGGGATGTTCGAACGTCCACCAGTGGAATTGCAAAAGGTCGATCTTGGATACACCCAGCCTGTCCATGCTGCGCTGGACACCCGCGCGAACCACTTCGCGCGTCATGTCGCCGGGTGTCGGGCACCATTTCGTGAAAACCGCGAGCTTTCCGGTTTTCTGTCCGCCACCGCGCTCGGCGACAAGATCGTGGCAACGCCCCGCGATCAATTCCGCGCTGCCGTAATGGTCGGCCATGTCGAAGGTATCGAAACCGGCATCGGCGTATTCCACCAGGGCCCGGCCGGCGGAGTCCAAATCCAATTCGCGCCGCCCGCGTTCCATATCGGCAACCTGCCAAAGGCCGGTGACAATGCGGCTGATTTCGAGCCCCGGTGCGAGCATGGTGCGTTCTGGAATCATACCGAAATCATCTTCCCTTCTCGACCCGACACCTGGCGTTACATCGGGAAAGACCGATCGAATCGACGGGGTCATTGGCCGCCTCTCGGGGGATCCGGGTCGCACCGGAATTGGGCGGAGAAATTAGCTACGAAAACAATTAGTTAGCATAAACTTACATTCTCGAGAACCGTAGTTCGGATCGGGAGCGCAGACAAGTGGCGATCCGTTTTGGTAGCGCGGTCCGGCGGCGCGAGGCGGTTGGGGTGATCAAAAAGGTTGACACGCGCGACCGGATATTGATGAGTCAGAACCACTTATCATCAGATATCGGGGGCATAAAATATGCGACATGTTCGATTGTTGACCGCCGCGGCGGTTATGGGACTCCTAGCGGCCTGCTCGTCGCCTCAAAAGGACGCGGCTAGGGCCCAAGAAGGTGCGTTCGAGGCCCAAGAAAAAGTGGCCAAGCAGCGCCTCGAGTTGGTGGAAAAATATCAGGCCTGTGTCAACGAAGCCGCTGGCGATCAATTGAAGGTCGATGCCTGCGATTCCTATCTGAAAGCGGCCGAGGCGTTGAAATAGCTCCACTGCCTTCGGCCGATCCGGTGTGACCGGGCCCCGGGAGCGGGACCGATCGGCGCTCCGCACTCTCCCGATCCGCCGCTTCCGGAAATGCCGCCGCGACCGCTGCCTAGCGGCGCGGCCACGCGTTGCCCTCGGATCCTCTTGAGAATCCGTTTCAAACATGTCTGCTTTCGCGTGAGGAGCGGACGTGCTCGAAGGTTTCCGGAACCTCGCCTGTTGACCCGACTCGGACATTCGGTGGGTGCGTGCAATGAGGTAGGTCTTCTCCTACTATGCCGCTGGGAGAGCATGCGATGCCGCACGATATCGGAAGTTGGCTCGAGGATTTGGACCTCGCGAGGTATGCGGATATCTTCATCGAGAATGAAGTGGGTCCACGCGATCTGCCCCACATTACCGATGACGATCTGAGAGAACTTGGCCTGCCCTTGGGCCCGCGCAAGCGAATCCTGGGCGCCATCGAAGCGCTGATCGAAGCGGAGACGCCGGGGCGCGAAGATAATATCGCCGCGGGAAGGGTGCCAAACCCGCAAGCCGAGCGCCGGCAACTGACGGTCATGTTCTGCGATCTGGTCGGCTCGACCGAACTTTCCGGCCGTTTGGACCCGGAAGACTTGAGCGTCGTGATGCGGCACTATCAGGACGCGGTGTCGGGCTGTATCGCACGTTATGGCGGGCACGTGGCGAAATTCCTAGGTGACGGGGTGCTGGCCTATTTCGGCTGGCCGCAAGCCTACGAAGATCAGGCGGAACGGGCGGTGCGGGCCGGCCTGGACGCGGTCGAAGCCGTGGCCAGCGTGGAAAACGATGGCCAGGCGTTGGCCGCCCGCGTCGGCATTGCCTCGGGCGACGTGGTCGTTGGCGAGCTGTCCGGCGAAAGCGGTGCGATCGTCGGCGAGACACCGAACTTGGCGGCGCGCCTGCAAGGCATCGCCGAACCGGGTCAGGTAGTCATCGGCGCGACGACGCGGCGCCTGGTCGGCGGCAGTTTCAAAACCAATGAAATCGGCGCCCAGACCCTGAAGGGCTTTGCCGATCCGGTTCGGGTCTGGCGGGCAATAGGGGAAAAGGTCACGGAAAGCCGTTTCGATGCCGCCCACACCGGGCCGCTGACAAACCTCATTGGCCGCGATCATGAGATCGGTCTGCTGTACGAGCGCTGGGAACGGGCCAAACAAGGCGAAGGCCAAGTGGTGCTGCTCTCGGGCGAGGCTGGCATTGGCAAATCGCGTATCACCCAAAGCCTGCACGAGCGGATCGCGGGGGAGTCGCATTTTCGTTTGCGCCACCAATGCGCACTCTATTATGCCGCCACAGCGCTTCACCCATTCATTCGCCAGCTCGAATTCGCCGCCGGGTTGGCCGCCGAGGATGACGCCGAAACCAAGCTCGACAAGCTTGAAACGTTGCTGCGCCGATCGACGTCCGCGCCGACGAACGCGGCGCCCCTGTTCGCGGCTCTGTTGTCGTTGCCGACCGATGCGCGCTACGGCCTGCTCGATATGACGCCGCAACAGCAAAAAGAGAAGACAATCCAGACTTTTGGCGAACAGCTTTCCGACTTGGCGTCGGAACGGCCCGTCATTCACATCTTCGAAGACGCCCATTGGGCCGATCCCTCAAGCCTGGAAGTGCTGAACCAACTCATCGGCCGCATCAGCTCCCTGCCTGTGTTGCAGATCATCACCTTCCGGCCCGATTTCGCGCCGCCGTGGCGCGGCCATGCCAATGTCACGGCGCTGGCCCTCAATCGGCTGGGCAAGAACCAGTGCGCCGACATGGTGGCGCGCGTCACGCGTGGCAAGGCGCTACCGAAAGAAGTGCTGGAGCAGATCGTCGCGAAAACAGACGGAGTGCCTCTATTCGTCGAGGAACTGACCAAGACGGTGATGGAATCCGGCATCCTGGAGGAAATGGCCGACCGCTTCGAGCTTAACGGCCCGCTGCCGCCGCTCGCCATTCCCAGCACATTGCAGGATTCGCTAATGGCGCGGCTCGACCGCTTGGCGCCGGTGAAGGAGGTGGCGCAAGTGGGTGCTGCGATCGGCAGGGAATTTTCCCACCGTCTGCTCACCGCATTGGTTCCGTCGAAAGACAATGAGTTGCAGGACGCCGTATCCCAGTTGATCGAGGCGGAGTTGATCTTTCGTCGCGGCGGCGGCGATGACACCGTCTACATTTTCAAACACGCTCTGGTCCAGGACGCGGCTTATGAATCGTTGCTCAAGAGCCGGCGCCAGAATCTGCACCGACGTATCGCTAAGGTACTGGAACAGCAGTTTCCCGAGACCGCGGAAACCGAGCCGGAAATTCTTGGTCATCACTTCACGGCGGCTGAGCTACACGACGAGGCCATCGAATATTGGTTGCGAGCGGGATCGCGCGCGGCACGAAGTTCCGCTAACACGGAAGCGGTCCAGCATCTCAATCAGGGCCTCGCACTCATCGAAACGCTGCCCGAAAGCGGCGCGCGCGACGCTCGGGAGCTCGATCTTTTGATCACCTTGCTGAACCCGCTGATCGCCGCCGTTGGTTATTCGACCCCTGAAATGGCGCGGGCGAGCACGCGCGCGCTCGACCTGTGCCGGCAGCTTGACGAAACCGCGCGCATTTTTCCGGTCCTATATGGTCAATGGGTTTATTATTTTGCCGGTGGCGATATTACCAAGAGCTGTGCGATGGCCGCTGATTTTCTCGACCTCGCCGGGCGCCAACAGGACGAGATCCCGCGCATGATGGGCCACCGCCTCGTCGGGGCCGCCGCCATGTTTCACGGCGAGCATTCGGTTGGCCGGATTCACACCGAACAGGCGCTGGCCGAATTCGATCCCGACAAACACGCATCACTCGCTTCCGGCTACGGCCAGGATCTTGGTGCCGCCATCCTCAGCTATCTGACATTGAGCCTATGCTTGCTCGGTTATCCGGATCAGGCGGTTGCCCGGGGCCGGGAGGCGTTGGCCCGGGCCCGTGCGGTCGAACATGCCAACACGCTGGCCTACACCCTTTGGCATGCGGGAACATTCTTGTGGTGGCTGTTGGACGATACCGATGAGTTGAGCCGGGCGACCGAGGAAATCCTGGCGGTCGCCGCCGAACCTCCGCTGCCGATATGGATCGCGGCAGCCAAGCCGTTTGGCGGTGAAGTGTCGAGGCGGTCCGGCAAGGCGGATGCCGGTCTGGCGGAGATCGAAGAAGGCTTGGCGATGACCACGGAGCTCCATTTCGGATTGTCTCAGCCGGCGTCGCAGCTAATGCGCGGCCAATCGCTTCATGATTTGGGTCGAGCTGACGAAGCACTACAGGCGATCGCGAAGGGGTTGGCGCAAGTGAAAAAAGGAGCCGAGCACTGGATTGAGCCCGAGCTTCTTCGATTTCGGGGCGAATTGTTGCTGCATCAGGGCAATCCGGCGGATGCAGAGACTTCGTTTCAAGCGGCAATCGCTTTGGCTGAAAAGCAGGACGCCAAATGGTGGAAATTGCGCACCGCTACCTCCCTTGCCCGCGTCTGGCTCGATCAGGGCCGGCGCGATGACGCCCGCGATCTACTGGCGCCTGTCTACAACTGGTTCACTGAGGGCTTCGACACCCGCAGTATCAAAGCAGCGAAGGAATTGCTGGACGAATTGGCTTGAGTCTCTTCTTGGCTACAAGCAGCCCCCAAGGCCAGCCCATGGCTCAACGCTTCAATGATTTCCTTTAGAGAAACTGGCCTATAGGGCTTTCCATAGGAGGCGCGCCCGGGACGGGTCCGAGTGTCATCCGGCGCGGCCATTTATCGCCGACGCGGCCGCTGGTGGGTGTTATGGTATCCGCGCGGGTTACGAAAAATTTGGCCAACGAGCCGCCTCGTGGATGAGGTGTGAACCCGGCGGGAGGAATCCAATGGCCAGCTCAATGTTCGCCAAGGCACGGAAACGGTTGCACCGGGCCGCCAAGCATCTGGAAGTCGACCCGGATGTGCTGGAGAAGTTGAAGTACCCACAGGAGACGCTGGCCGCCAGCCT
>CAXMQD010000277.1:0-1740 GCA_964194965.1 uncultured Acidimicrobiia bacterium
GGGCCTCGCCGTCCTCGGCCAGCCCGGCCTTGCAGCGTTCGCAGGCCGGCTTCATTTGAAGCGCCATCGCGGAGCCCCTTTATTGAATCCGCTCGACCGCCACCGCGGTCGCCTCGCCGCCGCCGATGCAGAGCGCGGCCAGGCCCTTGTCGAGATCGTACTTGTCGAGCGCATTCAGGAGCGTCACCAGGATCCGCGCGCCCGAGGCGCCGACCGGATGGCCGAGCGCGCAGGCGCCGCCGTGAACGTTGACCTTGTCCGCCGGCAGGTCGAGATCGCGCATGGCCGCCATGGTGACCACCGCGAAGGCCTCGTTGATCTCGTAGAGATCGACTTCGCCGGCCCGCCAGCCGGCCTTCTCGAGCGCCTTCTCTATTGCACCGATGGGGGCGGTGGTGAACCAGGCCGGCGCCTGGGCGTGGGTCGCGTGACCGCGGATCACCGCGCGGGGCGTGAGGCCGCGGCGCGCCGCTTCCGAACGCTTCATCAGCACCAGCGCCGCCGCGCCGTCGGAGATCGAGCTCGAGTTCGCGGCGGTCACGGTGCCGCCCTCGCGGAACGCCGGGCGCAGCTTCGGGATCTTGGTCAGGTCGGCGTTGCGCGGTTGCTCGTCGATCTCGACCACCGCTTCGCTTTTGCGCGATTTCACGGTGACGGGGACGATCTCGCGCGCCGCGGTGCCGTCGTCGGTCGCGCCCTGGGCGCGTTCGAGCGAGCGGATCGCGAAGGCGTCCTGGGCCTCGCGGGTGAACTGGTAGTGCTCGGCGGTGTCCTCGGCGTAGCAGCCCATCAGCTTGCCCTTGTCGTAGGCGTCTTCGAGCCCGTCTATGAACATGTGATCGGCGAGTTGGCCGTGGCCCATGCGGTAGCCAGTGCGCGCCTTGGTCAGCAGGTAGGGCGCGTTGCTCATGGACTCCATGCCGCCGGCGACCATGACCGCGCCGGAGCCGGCCGCGATCAGGTCGTGCGCCATCATCACCGCCTTCATGCCCGAGCCGCACATCTTGTTGATCGTGGTGCAGCCGACGGAGTCGGGGATGCCGGCGCCAAACGAGGCCTGACGCGCCGGTGCCTGGCCCATGCCGGCCGGCAGCACGCAGCCCATGATCACTTCGTCGACGTCTTCAGGCGCGACCGCGGCGCGGTCGAGAGCCGCCCCGATCGCCGCCGCGCCGAGCGCCGGCGCCGCCATTGCCGACAACTCGCCCTGAAAGCCACCCATGGCGGTGCGCGCCAAATCGGCGATGACGATGGGATCGCGGTTCTCGGTCATGACTCACTCCTGTCCCGGATAGGGCGTGCCGTCTTTATGCACGTATTTCTCGACGCCGTCGATCCAGCGCACCAGCAGGTCGATGTCCGGATAGTCGCAGGTGTCGCCTGCGCTCCGGTCGCCGACCTCGAGGTAGAGCGCATCCCGCGCCGAGCGGTTGACTAGATGGTGTCCATCGCGCGCGCCGGCGGGAAAGCCGGCCGCTTGCCCCGCGCGCAAGACCTGTTCGCCCCCATCGGTGACCAACACCACTTCGCCCGCGACGATGTAAACGAATTCGTCTTGCTTGCTGTGCCAGTGGCGCTGCGCGGACGCACAACCCGGCGGCAGCCGCGTGAGATTCACGCCGAAGTTCGTGAGACCCACGGCATCGCCCAGCGCCCGCCGCTCGCGCGCCGCCACCGCCGCCCGAAACGGCTCGGGATAGTCGGAGCCGGTCACGACCGGCACAGTCTCCGGATCGAGCG
>CAXMQD010000278.1:0-2719 GCA_964194965.1 uncultured Acidimicrobiia bacterium
AATACCATCCGGAGTACGACGTGCACGAGATGGCGCGGCTCTGCTATTGCCGCAAGCAGAAGCTGGTCGACCGGGGCTTTTTCCTGGACCTCGATGCGGCGCAGAGTTTCGTCGATCAGCTCGCGGCCCTCTACCAGGACCCGGGCCGCAAGGACCTCGCCTGGTTGCTCGGGATCGACGAGGACGTGATGAACGACGACATCCGCCTGGCGGAGGTGCGCAATTGGATCGAGCAGCTGGTGCTGCCCAACATGGAGCGCTGAGGGGCCGGCAACGACGGCGGATTCCGGTTGACAGCAAGCGTACATGGCCGCCAGTTATGGGGCAGCACACGAGGAGCTGAACAGCCAGGGCCGCAGGAGCCATGACCGCGAAACCGGTAATCGGAATACCCGTGGACGCGCTTGATCTGGGCGGCAGGCCGTTCCACGGCGTCGGCGAAAAGTACGTCAACGCCGTGGCCCACGGCAGTCGCGCGATTCCCTTCTTCATCCCGGCCTTCGGCGGCGGCGCGGAGTTGGATACACTCCACGACTTGCTGGACGTCGACGAGGTCCTGGACCGGCTCGACGGCCTGTTCTTGACCGGCAGCCCGTCCAACGTGGAGCCGCACCATTACGCGGGCGGGCCCAGCAGCCCCGACTTGCTTCACGATCCGCAACGCGACGTGACCACGCTGCCGATGATCCGCCGCGCGATCGAGCGCGACCTGCCGGTCCTCGCCGTCTGCCGTGGATATCAGGAGCTCAACGTGGCCCTGGGCGGCACCCTGCACCAGAAGGTACAGGAGGTGCCGGGCCTGATGGACCACCGGGAAATCAAGGGCGTGCCGCGCAACCAGCAATATGAGCCGGTCCATCCGGTGCGCCTGGTCGAGGGCGGGGCTCTGCACCGGCTGCTGGGCGAGGCGGAGATCCAGGTGAACTCCCTGCACCAGCAGGGCCTCGATCGTTTGGCCGACGACTTGAAGGCCGAGGCCATCGCCCCCGACGGGCTGGTCGAGGCGGTGAGCCACCGGGCCGACCCCCGGTTCCTCCTCGGCGTGCAGTGGCACCCCGAATGGCGCTATCGGGAAAACCCGGCCTCACTGGCGATCTTCCACGCCTTCGGCGAAGCCGCGCGTGAAGGAGCCCTACGCCGCGCGGCCTAATGCGCCGAGCTACGCTGGTGCCTCTTGCGGCCGGCGCAGCGGTACCGAGAGCAAGGCGCCGAATTCTTCCATGAAGTTGACGCTGATGCGGGCGTGGACCTTGCCTTGCTTGTCGTCGAACGATGCCTGCTCGGCCAGCGGAACGACGGCTTCGTGCCAGACGCCCGGGTGAATGTAGAGGCCCTGAGTACCGTCGCAATAGAAGGCGACGAAATCCGCGGGCTTCACGTCGTCGCCCGGCAGCGCCAAGGGAGCGATGAAGGGCGCGGGCTCGCGCGGAAAGAACAGCTGGCCGCCGTCGGGATGATAGTTGGCGTGCCAGATCAGCAGCCGCCCGCGCTCGGGCCGTGGCGCCGACTCCGAGGCTCGTTCGGGCGGCTGGCTCCAGCCGAGGAGATAGCTGTCGTCGACCGCCCGATTGCGGCCGTAGAGCATCTCGCCGGACCACCAGAACTCGAAAACGCCTTCGGCCACGCCCCCCTCGTTGCCGGTGCCCGGGTCGACCGGCCGCCAACCCGGTGCCGGCCAGGTGACGATCTCGATGTCGGTGCCGGCGCCGTCATCGACCAGCCGGCCGTAGCCCGAGAGCGTCTCCGGCGTCGCGCGCAGAAGCGGCAGTTCGACGATGTCATGAGTTGCGGCTGTCCCCGGTGCGGCGGCTTTGTCCATAGCTCGTGTCAAGGCCTCCCAGCGGTGGTCGCTTGCCAACTTTACCGCCGGTCCGGCGCTCGAGTCACGGGCCGAGCTAGGTCACATACCCATAAACAGGATTCCCAAAGGCGGCAATTTGTGATTCAAGCTTCTCGAGAGAGGAGTTCTGATATGGCGCGTTTCGATTTGACGGATTTCGAGTGGTCTGTGATCCAGCCTTTGTTGCCGAACAAGCCGCGCGGTGTGCCGCGTGTGGATGACCGCCGGGTATTGAACGGGATTTTCTGGCGTCTGCGGACGGGGGCGCCGTGGGCGGATATCCCGGCGCGCTACGGGCCTCACACGACCTGCGTGAACCGCTTTAACCGGTGGCGCAAGGCGGGCGTGTGGGATCGTCTTTTAGACGCTGTATCAGAGGCTTACGACGGCGACATCCAGATGATCGATTCCTCGTCCATTCGGGTCCATCAGCATGCTGCGAACGGTAAAAAAAAGATCTCCGATCCCGTTGCATGGGCCGTTCGCGGGGTGGATTGACGACCAAAATCCATGCCCTCGTCGACGCCATGGGGCTGCCCATCGCCCTGAAGCTCACCGAAGGCCAGGCCCACGACGGGCGCAGCGCCGAGGATTTGTTCGACACCGTGCAGGCGGGAAACATTCTTTTGGCGGATCGGGCTTATGATTCCAACGCCCTTCGCGAGCAACTCGCCAAACGCGGGGCGTGGGGAAATATCCGCGCCATGCCGCACCGTGTCGATCCGCCGGCTTTCAGTGGCTGGCTTTACAAGCAACGCAATGCGGTGGAGCGCTTCTTCAACAAACTCAAACACTTCCGCGCCGTCGCCACCCGTTACGACAAGCGTGACGACAACTATCTCGCTTCCGTTAAACTCGCTTCACTGCGAATATGGCTCA
>CAXMQD010000279.1:0-1828 GCA_964194965.1 uncultured Acidimicrobiia bacterium
TCGGGGGTTTCAAATTCGGGGGTTTCGAGAACCGGCGCCTTGCGGGCAAAAGCCGCGGGTGGCGCGCCGGCCTTGGCGCCTGGAACGGTGAACTCGGCCATGAGCCCAACATCCTCTCTCGCCCCGGGGCTGTCCAGCATCAAGGCGTCCGTCGCAATGAAATAGCCGCTTATTTTTTAGGCGGCACTCCGTATTCGGCTATTTATTGTGCAATCAAGCCTCTAGGTCGACGACCCATGAACGCCCTATAAAATGCCTTAACGCATTGTAATTTTTTCTTTTTTCAAGCTTCTTCCGCGACCAACCGCAGTCTGGCACGAATCTTGGAATAGTCCTTGGAGTAGTCCCTGCAAGCGGTGGGACAGCCCACTCCGGCGGCATTGGAACTTCCGGAACAGGGAGAGGAACAGAAACATGAAGTTCAACATGGCCATCATCCGGCCGTTCAAGCTCGACGCGGCGCGCACGGCACTTGTCGATCTGGACGTCGGTGGCCTTACGGTCAGCGAAACCCGCGGCTCCGGCCGCCGGTGCGGCCAAACCGAAAGCTACCGCGGCGCCGAATACGCGGGGAACTTCCAACCCAAGATCAAGATCGAGGTCGCGGTGTCCGACGAGCGGGTCGAGCAGGTGGTCGAGGCCATCCAACTGGCCACCAACACCGGACCCAACGGCGACGGCAAGATTTTCGTTCTCGACATGGATCGCGCGGTACGCACCCGCACCGGCGAGACCCAGTCGGCAGCCCTTTAGGAGGTTTTCAATGTCATTTTCGAACAAATTTGCGGTCGGAGCCGGCGTCGCCGCGCCGATCCTGGTGCTGGCGGCCGACCCGGCCGCCGCCGCGGTCTCGGCGGAGACCGGCTACGTGCTCAACACTTTCTCCTTCCTGGTGCACGGCTTCCTGGTGATGTGGATGGCGGCCGGCTTCGCCATGCTCGAATCGGGCCTGGTACGGACCAAGAACACCGCCACCATCTGCCTCAAGAACATCGCGCTCTATTCGGTCGCCGGGCTGCTCTACTACGTCATCGGCTACAGTCTGATGTACGTCGACGTCGATCAGGTCATCGGTTCGTTTGGCCTGCTTTACAACCCCTCGGACGCCGAACTGGCGCTGCTCAATGCCGAGGAGGCCACCGACGAGCTAGTCGCGCCGGTGGTCGAGAACGGCTACGCGGTGATGTCCGACTGGTTCTTCCAGATGGTCTTTGTGGCGACCGCGGCGTCGATCGTCTCGGGCACGCTGGCCGAGCGCATCAAGGTGTGGCCGTTCCTGATCTTCGTGGTGGTCCTGACCGCCGTCATCTACCCGATCCAGGGCGCCTGGACCTGGGGCGGCGGCTGGCTCAGCCAGCTCGGCTTCTCCGACTTTGCTGGTTCCACCATCGTGCATTCGGTGGGCGGCTGGGCGGCGTTGACCGGCGCCATCATCCTGGGCGCGCGAAAGGGCAAGTACGGCCCCGGCGGGCGGGTTAACCCGATGCCCGGCGCCAACCTGCCGCTGGCGACCCTCGGCACCTTCATCCTATGGTTCGGCTGGTTCGGCTTCAACGGCGGCTCGCAGCTGGCGTTGGGCTCGGCCGCGGACGCCACCGCCATGGCCATCGTCTACGTCAACACCAATCTAGGCGCGGCCGCGGGCGTGGTCGCCGCGATGGCGCTCAGTCAAATTATCTACAAAAAGATCGACCTGACCATGGCGCTCAACGGCGCGATCGCCGGGCTGGTCTCGATCACCGCCGGGCCCGACCTGCAGAACCATCTGTTGGCGATCGTCATCGGCGGGGTTGGCGGTTGCCTGGTGGTGGTCGCGGTGCCGCTGCTC
>CAXMQD010000280.1:0-12471 GCA_964194965.1 uncultured Acidimicrobiia bacterium
GCAAAGGTAGTCATCAGATCAAGGCCACCGGCAATTTCACCCGATTTGGAGCCAACCGGAATTTTGCCTTTCCACATGAACATCGCCGGAACGCGCCAGCCGCCATCCCTGTCGGTGCCCTTGGAGCCGCGGAAGGGCGTCATGCCGCCGTCAGGGTGGCGTATCGAAAAATGCGTCCGATCTTCGCCCATCACGCCAACCATCTGATCGATAACAAGCTCGGCATTATCCTCGATGCCGAGGGCAACCGCGCCAATCGCATCGACGAGAACCAGGCCTGCGTGGACAGGGTGGCGCGGGTGGCGAAACGCTTTGGGATCAAACCCCAGCCGGCTCGGCCGGCCTGCGGCCGCCTATTCTCGATAGGCCCCCTAAGATCCCGATACTTTAAGACCCTGTTAAACTCGGGGGCGGAAATCCTTAATGCTTTGAAGGGATTCGCCTCGCGAAAAAAATCTCGTCCGGCTTCGAATCACCGCCGGTCGTTCATCCAATTTTAAATGGATTTCGCGCAATCTCGGTGTAACAAGACGGCCAAAAATAAAGAGGGTGCCATGTCATTGTCGAAACGTGTTGTCGAGACCTTGATCGATCTGGTGGAGATCAAGCTGAGTTGCGTTGAGGTCCATGACCGGGAGGATAAGCGCGAGATCGCCGGTCTCGAAAGCTGCCGCCAGGAACTCCAAAAAATGATCGAGGGCGGTGCCGGCGGCGCCGCCGCGGTCGCCGGGCTGGCGGCCAAAATCAAGGGCCGCCCCCGGGTTACCGCCTGAGTTCAGCCAACCACATCCAGTCGACCGACAAGCCGGATTCCAATTATTCCGGCGGGGTCCAGCCCGAGGGCTTGCCCTCCGGCACTTCCATGCCGCGGTTGACCGCCGGACGCTCGGCGAGCGCGTCGTACCAGCGCTTGACGTTGGGATAATCGGGTAGCGCGATGCCCTGCCAGGGATGGCGCGCCGCCCAAGGCAGTATCGCCATGTCGGCGATGGAATATTCCCCCGCCACGTAGTCGGCCTCCGACAGCCGCGTATCCAGCACCGTATAGAGCCGCTGCGCCTTCTCGATGAAGCGCTCGGTGGCGTAGGGCGCCTTTTCCGGGTGGAAGCGCCGGAAGTGATGCACCTGGCCGAGCATGGGGCCGAAGTTGCCCATCTGCCACATCAGCCACTGTTCCACCAGACTGCGGCCGGCCGGCTCCCCAGGCAGGAAACGGCCGGTCTTGTGCGCCAGGTAGAGCAGGATCGCGCCGGTCTCGAAGACCGAGATCGGCTGGCCGCCGGGGCCGTCGGGGTCGACGATCGCCGGGATCATGCCGCTCGGGCTGATCGCCACGAAATCGGGGGCGAACTGCTCGTCCTGGCCGATATTCACGGTATGGACGTTGTAGGGCAGCTCGAACTCTTCGAGCGCGATGGCGATCTTGCGCCCGTTGGGCGTGCTCCAGGTATAAAACTCGATGGTCACGTAGGCTCTCCCCGTTGTTTTTCGTGGGCGCGGAAGCGCGCAGACTAACGATTGATTTCGGCGCTTGCCAGGGCTTGCTCCAGATCGGCGATCAGATCTCCGGCATCCTCGATGCCGATCGACAGGCGCAACAGGTCCGCGGGCACCGGGCTGGTCGGCCCCTCGATCGAGGCGCGGTGCTCGATCAGACTCTCGACCCCGCCGAGCGAGGTGGCGCGCACGATGAGGCGCACCGCCTTGGCGACGGCGAGCGCGGCCTCGGCGCCGCCGCAAATCCGCAACGACAGCATGCCGCCGAAGCCGCCCGACATCTGGCGTTTGGCGATCCCATGGCCCGGATGGCTGGCCAAGCCCGGATAGAGCACGGCGGCGATTTTGGGGTGGCCCTCGAAGTGGCGCGCGATGGCGAGCGCGTTGTCGCTGGCGCGCCCGACCCGGAGGTAAAGCGTGCGCAGGCCGCGCTGCAGGAGCCAGGCCTCGAAGGCGCCGAGTACGCCGCCGGCGCGGTGGCGCCGGTCGCGCAAGCGTTCCCAGAAGTCGTCGCGCCGCGCGGTCACCAGCGCGCCGGCCAGGACGTCGCCGTGGCCGTTGAGGTACTTGGTGGCCGAGTGGAACACCAGGTCCGCGCCGAGCGCGATCGGCCGGGTCAGCACCGGGGTCGCGGCGGTGGAATCGACCGCCAGTAGCGCACCGGCCCCGTGGGCGGCCTCGGCGGCGGCGGCGATGTCAATCACGTCCCAAGTCGGGTTGCAGGGCGTCTCTATCCACACCAGCCGGGTCTTGCCGGGCCGAATCGCGGCCGCCAGCGCCGCCGGGTCCTCCTGATCGAATAGATCGACGCTCAGGTTCCAGTCGTCGGCGAACTTCAACAGCCAGTCGCGCAGGCCCCAGTAGATCACCTTGGGCAGGACCACATGATCGCCGGGCGCGAGCGACAGCCAGACCGCGGTCGCCGCCGCCATGCCCGAGGCGAAGACCATGGCCCCTGCCCCGCCCTCCAACCGGGCCAGCAGCGCCTCGACCTCCGGATAGCTCGGACTATCGGCCCGGGCGTAGCCGCCTTGGCCGCCGATCTGCTCGTAGTTCTCATCGCGCGCATAGTTGGTCGAGGGCCGAAGCGGCGGCGCCACGTCGCCCCCCACCGCATCCGGCGCCCGCCCGCCATGGGCGGTCAGGGTCTCGGGTTTGAGGTCGGGTTGGTCGTCGGTCATGGCTCAGGGTTACCCGGCCGGGGCCGGAAAGGAAAGCGAAGTGTCATGGGTTCGGCACGCCTTGCGGAGGGCATGCTCCAGCAACACCAGTCGGTCGTTGCCCCAAAACATCCGTTCGCCGAGGAAGAAGGTGGGTACGCCGAAGGCGCCGCGGCGGTGCGCGGCTTGCAGCGCGGCCTCGTGCGTCTCGGCCGTCGCCGGATCATCGAGCTGGGCGCGGAAGGCGACGGCGTCCAGGCCGGCGTTCTCGGCGAGGTCAACCAAGTCGGATTCGGCGAGCGCCCGGCCTTCGACGAAAATCGCCTCGAACAGGCGCCGGCTGTAAACCTCGACCGCGCCCAGTTGTTTGGCGGCCGTCGCCGCCAGCGCGAGGTAGGCGGGATCGACCCGGAAATCCACCGGCTCCCGGTAGGGCACGCCGTAGTACGCGGCCCAGGCCTCGGCATCGTGTTGGCGGTAGGGCCATTCGTACTGGCCCGAGGGCGGCTCGCCATGAAATGGACTCCCTCCGCGCAACTCCTGGAGCGCACCGCTCTTGAGCGGGCGCCAATCGAAGCGGCAACCGGTTTCGGCCGCGATGCGGTCGAGTTGGGTCGAGGCCAGATAGGAATAGCGGCTGCCGAGGCCGTAGTAGAAGTCGACGGTCGGCGGCATGCTCACAGCGCCTCGTAAATCGGGAAGCGCGCGGTGAGGTCGCGGAGCTCCGCGAAGACCGCCGCCTCCAGCGCGCCTTGGCCCTCGGGGTCGCGCGCCAGGCCATCGCGCGCCAGGCCATCGCGCGCCAGGCCGTCGAGCACCTGGGCGATCTTCGCGCCGACTAGGCGGAATTCGGCCTCGCGGAATCCGCGCGTGGTGGCGGCCGAGGACCCGAACCTGAGGCCCGAGGTCACCGCCGGCTTCTCTTCGTCGAACGGCACGGCGTTTTTGTTGCAGGTGATGCCGGCGCGCTCCAGGCTGTCCGAGGCGGTGTTGCCCTTGAGGCCCTGGCGGCGCAGATCGACGAGCACGATCGGCGTATCGGTGCCGCCGGACACGACATCGTAGCCCGCATCGAGCAGGACCGCCGCCAGCACGCGTGCATTTTTGAGCACCTGGGCGGCATAGGCGCGGAATTCGGGCTTCAGCGCCTCGCCCAGGCAAACCGCCTTGGCGGCCACGGCGTGGAGCAGCACGCTGCCCTGAACGCCCGGGAAGATCGCCTGGTCGATGCGCCGGATCAGGTTTTCGTCGTCGGTCAGGATGAGGCCGCCGCGCGCCCCGCGCAGGGACTTGTAGGTGGTGGTGGTCACCACGTGGGCGTGGGGAAACGGGCTCGGATGGGCGCCGCCGGCGACCAGCCCGGCGAAGTGCGCCATGTCGACCAGGAGGGTGGCCCCGACCCCGTCGGCGATCTCGCGAAAGCGCGCGAAGTCGATGGCCGGCGGATAGGACGAGCCGCCGGCGACGATCAGATTGGGCTTGGTCTCCTGGGCCTGGCGCGCGACGGCGTCATAGTCGATACGGCCGTCCCGGCGGCGCACGCCATAGTGGCCGGCGGCGAAGTGCTTTCCGCTCATGTTGAAGGGCGCGCCGTGGCTCAGATGGCCGCCGGCCGCAAGCGCCATGCCGAGCACGGCGTCGCCGGGTTGGAGCAGGGCTTGAAACACCGCCTGGTTGGCCTGGCTGCCGGAATGGGGCTGGACGTTGGCGAAGCGGCAGCCGAACAACGCGCCGGCGCGTGCGATCGCCAGGCGCTCGACCACGTCGACGTTGACCGCGCCGCCGTGATAGCGCGCGCCGGGATAGCCCTCCACGGTCTTGTTGGTCAGCACCGAGCCCTGGACCTCGAGCACGGCGCGGCTGACGATGTTCTCCGAGGCGATCAGCTCGACCACCTCCTGTTGGCGCGCGAGTTCGTCGCCGACGGCGGCCGCGATTTCGGGATCGGCCGCGGCGACACCATGACTGAAATAACCGGGATGCAAGAGCTCCGAGGTCACGCCGGGACCTGCACGAACAGACAATCGTCGGCGAGCGGCGCGACCGGGGTCAGGTCGCGGTGGTGCTTGTGGTCCGGGCGATGGCGCCGGGTCAGGGCGTTCGCCACCGGGTTGAGGATCAGCGAGAAGATGCACCGGTCGTCGGGCGAGATGTTGCCCGGCGAGGCGTGTACGAGCAGGTCGCCGAAGATCAGTGCCGTCCCCGCCGGTCCGGTCGCCGCCGTCAGGCCAACCTCGGCGGCGAGCGCCGCGACCCGCTCCCGGTCCACGACCCAGAGCGGATAGCTGGTGGTTTCGGTATCGAGCCGGGCCGGCGCGGGACCATGATGGTGAGAGCCGCGAATGAAGTAGAGCGGCCCGTTTAGCTCGGTCACGTCATCGAGGAAGACGTGCAGGTTGAGCGCCCGCGGTTCCGGCACCCCGTCATCGGCGCGGTGGGTGGCGAAGTCGTAGTGCCACTGCCAGACTTGGCCAACGAAGGCCGGCTTGACGTTGACCTTGACCTGCTGGATGTAGAGATCCGCGCCGAGGATCTGCCGCGCCGGTTCGATTAGGCGCGGATGGCGCACCAACTTGGCGAAGACCGGGTCGCGCAGGTGCAGGCCCATGGCGGTGCGCACCTCGCCGCCGTGCTTCTCGACGATGTTGGCCGGATCGTCCGCGGCGAACAGCGCCGGCAACGGCGCGCGCAGCGCCGCGATCTCGTCCTTGGAGAACAGCTCCGGCAGGATCAAGAAGCCGTCGCGGTCAAAGTCTTCGAGCTGCTGCGCGGTCAGGTGCATGGCTGCCGCCTCCCCACTCGCTCCCGAGGGATGCTCAGTGGCGCTGGTATTGAGTGGCGCCGAACATGACCTCGCGCTCCTTGTCGGTGATCGGTCCTTTACGTTGGCGGTCCGCCAGCACCTCGAGGGCGCGTTCGACCGCCGGCCGCGCCAGGATCTCCGCGAACCAGCGCTGGTAGTTCGGATAGTCGTCGGCCTCGACGCCCTGGTTCCAGGGCCGCCGCACCCAGGGAAAGATCGACATGTCGGCGATGGTGTAGTCCGGGCCCGCGATATAGGCGCTCTCGCCGAGGCGATTGTCGAGCACACCGTA
The DNA here is from genome assembly GCA_964194965.1 of uncultured Acidimicrobiia bacterium. Classification (GTDB taxonomy): domain Bacteria; phylum Pseudomonadota; class Alphaproteobacteria; order Kiloniellales; family J153; genus JACZVL01. The sequence continues at coordinate 5,753 of CAXMQD010000280.1, forward strand.
AAGCCGCTTGGCCTCGTTGACGTAGCGGTCGACCGCATAGTCGATTTTCTCGGCCGCGTAGTTGCGGAAGTGGTGGACCTGGCCGAGCATGGGTCCGATGTGCCCCATCTGGAACATCAGCCACTGCAAGGTGGCATAGCGGGCGTGGGGCTCCTCCGGCAGGAAGCGGCCGGTCTTGTCGGCCAGATAGATCAGCATCGCGCCCGATTCGCTGAGCGCCATCGGCTTGCCGCCCGGACCGTCGGGGTCGACCATGGCCGGCATCTTGTTGTTCGGGCTGATCTTGAGAAACTCGGGATCGAACTGATCGCCGGCGCCGATATTGACCGGGATCACCTTGTAGGGCGTGCCGGTCTCTTCGAGCATGATGTGAATCTTGTGGCCGTTCGGTGTCGGCCAAGTATAGAGGTCGATCATCTGAGCCGCTTCTCCCCTGTCGTCGGATGGTCGTTTCTTCCAGGACCCGAGTGATGCACGGAGCATGGCTTCCTGGCAAGGGCGGCCTCGAGAGCCGCGCCCGGCGCCCGCATTCGGCCGGTGACAAACGGCGCTTGGAAATCCTAGTATGAACCGGTGCAAATGGCCCGGAAATCACGAGGCGATGAGCGAACCACTGAACGCGGACTTCACCAAAAAGGCGGTGCTGGATACCACCGCCATGACGTGGCAGTCCAGCCCGAGCCCGACGGTGTGGCGCAAACGCCTCGACTTGACGGGTGGCGAGAGCAGCCGGGTCACCTCGGTGGTGCGCTACGATGCCGGGTCGAGCTTTCCCGAACACGGCCATCCCGAGGGCGAGGAGATCTTGGTGCTGAAGGGCACCTTCTCCGACGAACACGGCGACCATCCCGCCGGGACCTATCTGCTCAATCCGCCCGGCTTCCGTCATGCCCCGTTCTCGCGGAGGGGCTGCACGATCTTCGTCAAGCTGCGCCAGTACGGTGGCGAGCGGCGCGAACACGTGGTGATCGAAACCAAGGCCGCCACCTGGATCCCGGGGCCGGCGCCGGGCATCGACGTGCTACCGCTCTATCGCAATGCGCGCCATCCGGAGACCATGGACCTGCTGCACGTCTCCGGCGGCGCGCGGCTGTCCCATCAGGCCCATCCCGGCGGCGCCGAGATCTTTGTGCTCGACGGCGTTATGGTCGGCGCCGACGGCGACCACGCGGCGGGCTCCTGGCTGCGCCTGCCCGATGGCGCCGAATGGTGGCTCGGTGGAACCGGCAAGAAGGGCTGCACGCTCTACATCAAACGCGGCCACCTAGCGCCCGCCGCACCGGTAAGGTAATCCCGCCCCGGCCCCACACGCCAATCCGGCCGATCCAGCGAATTCGGCCTTATACCAAGTCTCGTTGATAAAGACCCATAGAGACGGCTTCCCAAGGTTTTCGGCCAGGAGCGCGTGGCGTGGCGGTGCGAGGCACCGCGAGCCACGCGGGACGCCGCCCGAAAACCTTGGGAAGCCGCCTTCGGTCGCTCGGGCGATCTCTAGGGGTCTTTATCAACGAGACTTGGTATTAGGTATTCCAGGTGGTGGAGATGAAGTCTTCGTCTTCCTGGGCGTTGCGCTCGAAGCACAGGAAGTCGTAGTAGCCGCAGCGGCCGGGGCCGGGAAACTCGCGGCAGACCTCGGGCCGGCCCTCGTAAATCGTGCAGTTGCGGGTCTTGCGATTCAGGAATCGGCACACCGTGCCGAAATGCTCGTCGCCCTTGTGGCGGAGCACCCGCTCGCCCTTCTCGTGTCCGGGCTTGGTGTACTTCTTCCGCGCCGCCTCGACGCCGATCCCATGATGCTTGGCGAGGCGGACGATGTCGGTCTCGCTGACGATGATTCTGGGATAGGAGCAGCAGTAGGCCGGGCACTTCCGGCAGTTATAGAAAATCAGTTCTTTCTTTTTCATCAGCGCAAACTAGCCGGGCCACGCGCGGCCGTGCAAGGGAAAGCGCGCCCGGAATCGCGAAAAAACGGCCCTGCGCCAAATGTGGTTTTGTCGCCGTGCTACTTCAGAGCTTGAGAGGCCGCGCCGCCGGTGCCACCAGCGCCCATAAACTAGAACTCCTGGGTGCCGATCAAAACCGCGATACCGATCGTGACCAGCGCGGCGATGGCAACGATCAGACTCGCGCCCGAGCGTTTGGCATCAAATTTGGCCGCTTTCTTTTTCATGCCGCGCGTGGTTTTCCGGTGATGTTTGTCGGCGACGCGCCGGATCTCCTCCTTGGCTTGCTGACGCCGCTGATCGAGCGCCCGCTGCGCCTGTCTCGACTCGCGTTTGACCTCTGCGATGGCGTCGCGCGCGACCGCCTCGGCATCCGGCGACCGCGGGTCAGCGCCTTGCCCGGATGTATACGCGGGTGGGTCACTGGATACAGTGTCGGGATGGGACGCATGGCGGGCCGCGCCCGCTTGGGCGCGCGCCAAACGATCCTCGATCTCCAATTCCCACTTTCGCCTGGCGGCATCGAGCTGTCCTTGAAGCTCGGCGCGCCAGTTGTCTTGGGCCGCGATCAGGCGCTCCTGCTCGTCGGCGCGCCAATCTTCCTGAGCGCGCAATAGCTGCTGCCGCTGTTCCACCTCCCAATTCGCCCGCACCGCGGTTAGACGCTGTTCCTCCTCGTCCTGCCAACTCGCCTTGGCGGTGCCCTGGCGCCTGTCCGCGTCATCCTGCCAGTTCAATTTGGCGGCGGCCAAGCGTTGCTCTTCCGCGCCCCGCCCTTTGGTCTCGGTGGCAGCGATACGCTGCTCTTGTTCGGATTTCCATGCCGACTTGGCAGTCGCCAGGCGCTGATCTTCCTCGGCCTCCCACATGGCCAGGGCGGCCGCCAGGCGTTCCTGCTCCTGGTTTTCACCCTTCGCCGTGGCATCGGCCAGGCCGCGTCTTGTCTCCGATTCCCAGCTGCTTTTCGCCTTGGCAAGGTGGTTCTCCAGCTCGACCTGCCAGGTTTCGAGATCTTTCGCCTGGCGCTGCTTGGCCTCCACCTCCCAGGCCTTCCGGCTCTCGGCAAGGCGCGAATTTTCTTCCGCCGCCCACGCCACTTGGGCCGTGGCCAGGTGTGCTTCGACGCTGGCCCCGGCGGCGTCGCCAGCCATTTTCCGAGCTTCCTCCGCCCAGGCATTACGGTCGGCTGCGAAGCGCGCCTCCGCGTCTCTTTTCCAGGCCGCTTCGGCGGCGGCCAATTGCTCGGCGGCCTCGGCCTCCCAGGCCTTCCGGCTCTCGGCAAGGCGCGAATTTTCTTCCGCCGCCCACGCCACTTGGGCCGTGGCCAGGTGTGCTTCGACGCTGGCCCCGGCGGCGTCGCCAGCCATTTTCCGAGCTTCCTCCGCCCAGGCCTTGCGGTCGGCTGCGAAGCGCGCCTCCGCGTCTCTTTTCCAGGCCGCTTCGGCGGCGGCCAATTGCTCGGCGGCCTCGGCCTCCCACAACGCCTTGGCCTCGGCCAGATCTTGCCGGCCTTTGGCCCCCGACTTGCCGTTCGCACCGAGACGTTTCTTCTCCGCCTTTTTCCAGGCCGCTTCCGCTTCGGCGAGGCGTTTTTGGTCTTCGGCGGCCCACGCCTCCTTGGTTTTGGCCAGGCGCCGCGCCTCTTCGCCCTGCCACACCTTTTCGGAGGCAGCGAGGCGCTTTTCCCCGGTCTCTTTCCAAGCCGCTTCGGCCTCGGCCAAGCGTTTCTGTTCTTCGGCGGCCGCGGCTTGCCTTTCCGCTGCGCGGTGCTGCTCCCGCGCCTTTTTCCAGGCCGCTTCTGCTTCGACGAGGCGTTTTTGGTCTTCGGCGGCCCACGCCTCCTTGGCTTTGGCCAGGCGCCGCGCCTCTTCGCCCTGCCACACCTTCAGAGTGGCGGCGTCGCGCTTTTCCCCGGTCTCCTTCCAAGCCGCCTCGGCTTCGGCCAGACGTTTCTGTTCTTCGGCGGCCCCGGCTTGCCTTTCCGCTGCGCGGCTCTGCTCCCGCTCTTTGTGCCAAGCCATTTCGGCTTCGATCAGGTGCTTCCTCTCTTCCGAGTCCCAGGTCGCCCGAAGGGTCGTTGCACGCTGCTCCTGCTCGAGCTTCCAAGTCGATTCGGCGACCGCGCGGCGCTGCTCTTCTTCCGCCTGCCAATTCGCCTTGATCGCCTGGAGACGCTTCTCGCTCGCCCCCATCCAGGTTTCCTTGGCCTCAACAAGGCGGGTGTCTTCCTCGAGGCGCCAATCCACCCTGGCCTGTTCGCGCCGCTGCCGTTCGTCCGCTTGCCAGGCCGCCTTGGCCGCATCCAGCCGCTCTTCCGCCTCCGCCGCCCAGGTCGCCTTCGCCGCCATAAGTTCGAGCGCGGCGTTTTCCCGCTCCTCGATCGCCCGCGCGGCCGCGGTCTCCGCCAAGTGGCTTGCGGCCTCTCGCTCCCATGATTGTTTCGTCGCGGCCAGGCGGTCCGCGGCATTCGCCTCCCAGGACTGTTTCGTCGCGGCCAGTTGATCCGCCGCGTTCGCCTCCCAGGATTGTTTCGTCGCGGCCAATTGATCCGCCGCTTTCGCCTCCCAGGATTTTTTGGCCGCGCCCAGGCGCTCGGCCTCTTCGGTCTCCCAGACGGCGCGCGCCTGCTCCTTCGCCTGCTCGGTCTCGGCCAAGCCGACGCCGCTCGCGCCGCCGCGGTCCGCAGCGAGCGCCGAACGTTCGACCGCAACCTCGATCATGGCCGCCGTAGTGGCGATGTCGAAGCCGTCCGAATCGAATCGCAGAACCCGTATCGACAGTGTGTGGTCCCGGTCATCGCCCGCGGCCGGGATATAATAGAGTCCGTTCAATTCGCCGACGGTCAGCGACCAGGTGCTATCCCAGTTGTTGGTGCCGGCACTCAGAGCGCCACCTGGCGGCATGTCCTCGACAATAATCTTCAGGCGGCCGGAAACACGCTTCTCCTGAAGCGGTGTCAAGATGTCGAGTGGAATGCCGGCGCTTGGCGCGTTCACGACCTCGAGCGGTTTTGCGAGCGCGTTAGACAACGCGGCCTGCGTTCAAAGGCGACCCGGCGTGGCATCGCGCGGCTGTCTTGGCGTGAAGGGAAGTCATATTCGACTCCTATTTCAACGCCCGGCCGATGATCTCGGCGACCGTCTCCGGATCGTCGACGAATTTTAGACCCAATTCGTCGTCCCGCCGCCACACAACCTCGGCGGTCAGGTCGCCGATACGCGAATTCCGAAGCACCACCGGGGTCATGACAAATGCCGGGTCGTCCGCGCGCACCATGGCGCCGCCCGCGGAGATGTTCACGATAATGCAGCCGACGCTTTGGTCCCGATAGACCAGGTCTCCGGACCACAAAACAGTGGTCCGCTCGAACCGCCGATATTCCGAGGGGCGCTCCTGGGCCCCCATTATCCGCGAGCTCCATTGCGCGAGGATCGGGACCGACCGGCGAAGCCGAGATCCCGGCTGGTCAGGGAATATGTCATTGTCATTGAACACACACACTTGTTGATGGGCACGGAGACGAATGCGCACGATGCCCCGCGCATCGCGGCTTTCGCCATGATGCGCGGGCACGGAACGCACAATGCTCAAGCGGTATTATAGGGACCATCCGTTAAGGAATTTCATAGATCTCAACGCAAAATGCAGAGACAATACTATAATATATATAGTAAATAAATTTAGATAAATAGATATATTTAAATATTTATTCACTATACCGAGCAAATACCGAACACGGTTTCTTGCGGATCGCCGCCAGTCGTCACGGATACCACCTCGAACCGGGCTTACTTGCGGCCATAGAAGACGTGGCGGCCGATCTTGGCCTGTTGGATCATGTCCCAGTCCCAATTCGGGTCGACATGAGTCGCGTGATACCACAAGGCCCCGCCAGTCGGATCGTCCACCGAGCCGGCCAGAATCCGCCGCGCCAGGTCCTTGCTGCCGGTCCAGGCGGCCAAATCGCCGGGCCGGTCGTCGCGGCCGTCACACCACCAGGAGAACTGACAGAGATCCAGGGGCCGCGCCCCTCCTTGGCGCACCACCGCGCAGACCTGGCCGGGGAACGCAGGGTCGCCGACCCGGTTCATGACCACCTGGGCGACCGCGACCTGGCCGTCGAGCGGCTCGCCACGCGCCTCGTGGTAGATGTTCAGCGCCAGGCAATCGAGCCTCGAGCTGAGATCGATGCGTGGCCTGGCCGCCGGCCACAGTACCGCGAGCGTGCCCAAGGTGAGGACCAACGCCAAGCCGGCGCCGAGCGCCAGGCGCGGCCACCGCAGGGCCCAATCGGCCAGGGTCAACGCATGCCGCACCAAGGCCCCGGCCGCCATCGTGGCCCCTCTCACCGCGATCCCGGCCGTCTTCCAGGCAAGCCTCCAGACCCGGACCAGCAAGCCACGCCAGTCCCGCCTCATGATCCAACCCAAGATGGGATACTGCAGCGCCATGAAACCCCCGCCCGCTCCGGCCAGCGATTCCCGCCAGCGGCGGTACATTCGCCTGTTATTGCGGCGGAAATAGGACCGATGTGGGGCGGAATCGCAGCGGCCGGGCCGCGCCTCAAGACAGCTTGTCGCGCAGAATTTTGTTGACCAAGCCGGGGTTGGCCTTGCCTTGGCTGGCCTTCATGACCTGGCCGACGAACCAACCGATCACTTTGTCGTTGCCGGACTTGAAGTCTTCGGTCTGTTTCGGATTGTCCGCGATAATCCGAGCGACGATGGCTTCGATTGCGCCGCTGTCGGAGATTTGCTTGAGGCCCTTTTCCGCGAC
>CAXMQD010000281.1:0-12642 GCA_964194965.1 uncultured Acidimicrobiia bacterium
CGAGGTGGCGTTGTCGAAGATCTTGGACTTGCAGATCTTTTCCGCGGCATCGGTCAGATCGGCGCTGGAGTCGATGATTACCGGCACGTTGCCGGCGCCGACGCCGAGCGCCGGGGTGCCGCTGGAATAGGCGGCGCGCACATTGTTCTGGCTGCCGGTGCAGGCGATCAGGTCGGCCGCCTTCATCAGCGCCTTGGTTGCCTCGCGGGTGACCGGGTTGGGCAGCACCTGCACCAGATCGGCGGGCAGGCCGATCTTGTCCAGCTCGGCGCGCGCCAACTCGATCACGCGCGCGGTGGTCGGCCAGCCGGCGGGGGAGGGCGCGACGATGACCGCGTTGCGGCCCTTGAGCGCCATCATGGCCTTGTTGATCGGCGTCGCCGCCGGGTTGGTCGAGGGCGTGATCGCGGCGACCACGCCGACCGGTTTGGCGTAGACCACCAGGCCGCGCGCCGGGTCCTCCTCGATGATCCCGACCGAGCGTGCGCGCAGCAGGTCGCGTAAGCACCCGAAGGTCTTGCGCTGGTTCTTGACGAACTTGTCGGGGACGTTGCCGAGCCCGGTGTCGGCAACCGCCATCTCGGCCAGCGCGCGGGCATTCTCCGGTTTGTAGAGCGCCCAGGCGAGCGCGCGCACCGCCTCGTCCACACGCGCCTGATCGGCGTTTTCGAAAGCCCGCATGGCGGCCCGACCGCGTTCCACGAGGCCGATCACCGCAGCCTCCGGGGCCGCTTTCTCCGGGGCCGCATTCTCCGGGGCCGCTTTCGCCGCATTCGGGGCGTCCGATGCGATCGCTTGCTGGCTCATGACCTCGTATCCTCCGCTGGGCGCCGGATACCGCGGCGCTCGTGGGATATTTGATAGAGGGTCTGGATCCTGGAGGCAATCTCCGGCGTGTCGATTCCTCGCCAAACCCAATCCTCGATCCTAGATTGGGCGGCTTAAAAGAAACGGCAGGGGTAGATGGTTGAGGATTTACCGGGATACGCGCCGACGGCGCGCGGTCGTGGGACAGTCTGATGGACCTGGCGGAGACCGGCGCGATGCCACGCGGCGGCTGCGACCGGCTGGCATTGACCGATTCGGACAAGCAGGCGCGCGACCGCTTCGTGTCGTGGTGCGAGGCGGCGGGCTGAACGGTCCGACCCAACTCAGCAGGATATCTACTCCGGCGCCGGCCACGACGCCTGCTCCCTGGCCTACGTCGCCCCACCGCGATAATCTTCGTGCCCTGCGAAGGCGGCTTCAGCCACAACGAAGCCGAGACGCCAAGCCCGAGGACCTGGCCGCCGGCTGCGACCTGCTGTTGCAGGTCATGGGCGAGCGGGCGGGGAACGCGAGCGGCGGCAAATTGAGCTATTGATCCTTGATAGTGCTGCCGGTCGCGTAATTCTTGCCATGCGGATGACGCGCCGTCACGCCTTCGGGATTAGGTGTGGCCTTCCTGGAATTCTATGTCTCCAGGTAAGACATTCCTTGCCGCATGACCCAAAGGACTTTTTCGATGACTTGATCTACAAGCGAAATCTAAATTAAGAGCTCTTTTTCCTGGTCGCGATGACAAAACCCGACCGTGCCTCAAATCTAATAGTGGCCCGACCAAACGGCTTTTCACAGAATACAGCGCAGATGACTGAGGAACTATGGACCAAACTCATGGGTTCGATTTGGAGTAACCCACTCCGAACGTGTTGACCATCATTCGACCCAAAATGGCTTAGAACGGTCTACTCAACCGCGCAACGAACCGATCCCGCATGAAATCCCTAATCAGTTTGTCGAATTTAGGATTTGGCGATAAACGATTCATGATACACGGCGCCACACCCGCCTGAGCAGGCACAAAACGGCGTTTAGATCCGCTACCCAACGAAACGCCAGCATACGCCTTATTGCTGTAATTGGCGAAGGGTTCAACAGGACCCGTGAGTTTCTTGTTGATGGCAAAGGGAGTGTCAACCCCTGGCTCGGGAAACGCTGTCGACAAGTCATACTCATCAAGAATTTGGCCGCTGTTGAAGGATGATGAGGCATGCAGAAACTCGTGCCGAAACTCGAACGGTCTTACGGGACGGCGCGAAAACGCGATGACGCCCTGAATTGCCGAGTAGAATGAATGCAGGTATTGACGTCCATCGAACTCAAACGGTACCCCGCCACGAGCATAATTGTCGGTTCCAAACCATGCGGTGGGCGTGGCAGAAGACGCTCCCGAGAAAACTACGGCAACATCCGCCCACGTGTTGTGATGTGCAAGAAAGGCAAGGACGCGTCTACGACTTGCCTCTATTTTGAACTTGGACCCAATACGCCGACGCATGCACAAAACCAACTCATCAGGAACGTCCTTTAGCTTCATATTTCTCAGCGCAGAATCGAATAGGGCGCTCACGCGGAAGCCTTTCCTTATTGACGACTCGGAAAAAAACTCCTTGGGAGAGCGCTCGAATAAATCATTGAGAGCGAATGTTAACTGTTTCCTGAAGAACGCAGGATTCGCAATGATTGGATCACGCCTCACCCGACCTCGTTCCCTGAGAAACGGATTGGCGATAAATACAAGGCGAAACGGCACATTCGCATTTGGCCCGTGAAGCAGAACATTCTCAGTCGCGCCGCCGGGCTCCGTTTCAACAGGCGCAAATCGACTCACACCCTCTCCGGGGTTCTCCACCGCAACCAAAGCTCCCAAAACCGGGGAATTGTTTGGTATCGCCGTGATGATGGTGGATTTCGCGAGGTACAGTGGCTTCGATTTCACCGTATTCCCACCGGCGCGCCACAAAACGACGGCATCGTTCCCGAAGGCCCTGCCACGGATGACGGCCGTGTCGTTGTCCTTGAAAACGCTAATCGAAGATACCTGCGCCTTTGGCATGGTGATGCCTATGTGTCGGCGCTTAGTTGATCGGACTGAGTTGTATCGATACTACTGTCTTGGTTAAGTCGAGTTCGGGATTAAATATTGGCTCTGGAGCGCCGGGGGCACCTGACGCCTTGACGCCGAGTTCCTTCAATAATTCGGTCACGGCACCGATATTCTCGGGAATCTTGTGGTCGATTTTGGCCGTGGCCTTCTTTGCGAATCCGTCTTCGTTGTTCTCGAGTGATGTATCCGTCGTTCCCAGCGGTGATTGCTTAACATCGACAGCGTAAAGCGTAGGCAGTGACAAAATGTGCGTCGACGTAGTGCTATCGTCGTACTTGACCAGAGCTGTGTAAGGCTTATTGAAGATAAAAGGATATCCATTGGTTATTTGATCATCGACCACCTTTCGAGTCTGGAAGGTTGTACATCCCAGAAGCGTGGATAGTAGCAAGATGGCGCATCCCATCAACGCGAGGGGTCTATTTTTCATCTTTCTATCCGTCTTTATCTCTATTGTGCGTTGAACTCTTGATCATTGAGTCGAGATTCCACGGATGAGCTATTTCAGTTGGTGAGCATGTTATCACTACTGGTAATTGCAAGCGAGTCATTTGAGTTCGCCCCATAAAGGCTTGGGTATCTTCAAACTCTCGCCAAGTGACGGGTCAAGGGCTTGATCGTGGCGATTTGGGGCCAAGCGGTCTTCACCATCGACAAGCCGGTACCCGGACGACGCCACGCTCGCCGCCGTGGTCGAAGACATGCGCGGCGTCTGCGCGTGCATCGCCGGGGCCGCGGGGCCCGACCTCGGCATCGAGCCGACCTACGAGCGCGATTCGGTCGCCTTCGACACTGGTTTGATGGGGGAGCTGCGCGCGCCGGCGGAATGGCTCGGCCTGGCCCAGCAGGATATCTACCTCGGCACCGTCCACGACGACTGCAACCTGGCGCGGGTCGCGCCCACCGCGATGATCTTCGTGCCCTGCGAGGGCGGTGTCAGCCACAACGAAGCCGAGAAAGCCAAGCCCGAGGGCCGGGCCGCGGGCCTCCGCCTTTTTTTGGGGGAGTTACTTTACCTTATACCCACAAGTATAAAGGAAAGTGACGACCCCTATTCGCGAAACGGCGCACGCCTGGCGCGTCCGCCGCCGCCCTGGCATGATGGGGCATGCTGACGACCACCACCATCGGGGCCTATCCCAGGCCCGAGTCCGTCGCCGTCGAGACTTGGTTCGGGGAGCGCCCGCGCCGGCCCGGCGAAAGTTACGAGGTGGCATTGGCCAGGAGGGGCGCCGACGCCGCCAAACTGCTCGACGAGGCGGTGCGGGACGTGGTGCGCGAGCAGGTCGGGATCGGTGTCGATATTCCGACCGACGGCGAGGTGCGGCGCGACCACTATGTCCACTACCACTGCCGCCACCTGACCGGCATCGACTTCGAGCGCCTGACCGAAAAGACCGCGCGCGCTGGGGCCTGGAAGGCGACGCTGCCCACCATCACCGGCGCGATCGCGGCCCGGGACCATTTCCTGCCGCACGACTGGCGCAAGGCGCAACAGGCGACGGACCGCCCGGTCAAGATCACCGTGCCCGGGCCGCTAACTATCGCCGATACCCTGGCCGACGCGCACTACGGGGATGCGGTGGCGCTCGGCGGCGCGCTGGCCGAGGCGATCAACGTCGAGGTGCGGGCGCTGGCCGAGGCCGGCTGCCGTCACATCCAAATCGACGAACCGGTGTTCGCCCGCTACCCGCGCGAGGCACTCGGTTTCGGCGTCGACCACCTGGAGCGCTGTTTCCACGGCCTGCCCGCAGCGGTGACCCGCACGGTCCACATCTGCTGTGGCTACCCTGTGCATTTGGACCAGGACGACTACGTCAAGGCGGCGCCGGAAACCTATTTCGATCTGGCCGCGGCGCTGGAGGACGCCGCGATCGACGCAGTCTCGATCGAGGACGCCCACCGCCCCAACGACCTGGCCCTGCTCGAGCGCTTCGTCAAGACCACAGTGATCCTGGGCGTGATCGCCATCGCGGTCAGCCGCATCGAAGCGGTCGAGGACATCGCGGACCGGCTGCGCCAGGCGCTCGCGCATATCGACGCCGACCGGCTCTGGGCCGCGCCCGACTGCGGCCTGGCCATGCTGCCGCGCGACCTCGCGCGCCAGAAGCTCGCCAACCTCTGTACTGCCGCCAAGGGGTTGGGCTGACCGAACGGACCCGGTCACATTAGATCTCGCGCATCATTGATTTCTCGGAGACATCTGCTATACGTTTCGGATACGTATTGCATTCGTTTGGTGCGGTCTAAAATCCGGTACGCCGATTAACATGGTGATCCCCTGACAATGTGAGCGTTAAGCCGACCGCGCCGACACGGTGTGTGTGACGTGGAATCAACATTTGTGTTAGAGGAAACAGCTATGACAACCGGTACTGTAAAGTGGTTCAACGCAGCCAAGGGTTACGGATTCATTGAGCCGGAGGATGGTTCGAAAGACGCTTTCGTCCACATCTCGGCCGTCGAGCGCGCCGGACTGAGTACGCTTAACGAAGGCCAGAAGGTCTCATTTGAGCTCCAATCCGGCCAGAACGGCAAAACCTCCGCCGAGAACCTATCCGTCATCGAGTAGCCGCGCAGAACACTGGGTCCGGCTTCCGTTGGGGGGGGCCTCCCTCCGCGACCAATAAAACAAGGGTCTAGGCATCTGCCTGTACCCTTGTTCCGTTTAGAAAGAGGCCCAGCCATGGCTCGTAGGAAATCCGGGCGTAAGGGCGCCGCGTTCTTGGCGTTCAACGTAACCTATGAAGACGGCATGGTGACCTCGAACCGGCGGGTGTCGAGTAAGCTGCTCGACCAGTCCTTCGGTGAAACTATCCAGGATTTGGCTCGCACCGCCATCGAGGACCAGGACAACGAAATCGCCCAGAGATCCGGCGCGCGCCGCGCCAAGATCAAGGCCATCGCGCGGGCTTGACGTCCCTCGGTGTCACCGCCCGGCCATGGACCCGCGTACCCGCCAGGTCCGGTGCCGGGCCAGAAGCCGATACCGCCATGCGCGACAACACCTAACGAGTCCGTGGCTTAATCTCCCGCCAAGTGGTCGAGGCGCAGGCGGTGACGGGCGTCGCTAAGCCTGCGTGCGCCGGCGTGAACCGCCACGATCACCCCCAGACCGGTGCCGCCGCCGATCAGGAACATGATCATAATTTGGTACTTGATCGCCTCCATGGGGTCGACGCCGGAGAGGATCTGACCGGTCATCATACCGGGCAGCGAGACCACCCCGGCCGCCGACATGGCGTTGACGATGGGGATTAGGCCGTTACGCGCGGCGCTGCGCACATAGGGCCGGAACGCCTCCGTCCGGGATTCACCGAGCGCCAACAGGGTCTCGATCGCGGCGCGCTCGCGCCGGACCTGTCCGGTCAGCGTGTTCAAGCCGATCGCGATCCCAGTCATGGTGTTGCCTAGAATCATGCCGAGCAGCGGGATGGCGTATTGCGGGTGGTACCAAGGGTCGGCCTGGATCTGGGTCGCCAATGCGAACACCGTGACCAAGGTGCCGGCGAACAGCACCGAGGTAGTGCCGATACCGTAGGCCCAGAGGCCGCGGAAGCGGGTCTCCTGGCGGCTCATCACCTCGTAGCCGGCGAAGCCGATCATGACCGCGACCGCAAGCCCGGTGAGCCAAGGAGAGACCAGGGCGAACAGGTACTTCAGCACCAGGCCCATGAGGCCGAGCTGCACGCACATGCGCGCGGCCGCGATCAGGAACTGCTGGGCGAGGCCGAGGCGCAGCCAGACCGAAAGGGCACCGTTGAGCGCGACCAGCAGCGCCGCCAGGCCGAGATCGACAAAGTCGAGCGTGATGTAATCGGGGGTCACGCGGCCTCCGTCACTTTGCCCTCGCGCACCCGTATTGCGCGGTCGCCAAGCCGCTCGGCCAGGGCCTCGTCGTGGGTCGCGAACAACAGCGCCACGCCATTGTCGGCCCGTGCCCGCAGCACCGCTTCGACCTGGCGCGTCGTATCCTGGTCGAGGCCCGAGGTCGGCTCGTCGAGCAGCAGCACCGCCGGCGTCTGGACCAGCACGCGGATCAACGCCAGGCGGTGGCGCTCGCCGGTCGACAGCTCGGCGATCGGCCGGGTCAGGATATTCGCGCCCAGCCCGACCGACGGTAGCAGCGCCTGGGCTGCCTCGGGGTCGGGGAAGTGGGCGCCGGCGCGCGCCTCCCACCAGCCCGGCTCGGCCGCCAGGTAGGTGACCCGGCGGCGCCAGGTCGGGGCGGGCAGGGTTTCGCGCAGGCTGCCGTCCAGGCTGACCCGGCCCTGGTTGGGGTCGAGGTCGGCGATGGCGCGCAGCAGCAGGGTCTTGCCCGAGCCCGAGGGGCCGAGCAGGGCGAGGACCTCGCCGGCGGCGAGATCGAGGTCCAGCGGCGCGAGGCCGGGACGGCAGAGGGCGCGAACTTCGAGCATCCGCCGGCGAGTTTAGCGCCGCGCCGGGAGTCGGGGAAAACGGAATCGTCGCTTCCGTGGCGCGGTTGGGACAGCGGGCCGGCCGCGAATTTCCGAAACTGTCCGCCGGCAACAACCCTCCAGGACACCGCTCATGGCCGAGAAACGCCCCAACATCCTCATCGTCCAGGCCGATCAGATGGCGGCGGCGTTCCTGCCGTTTTATGGCCATCCGGTGGTCCGGGCGCCCCACATGACAGCCCTCGCCGAGGCCGGGGTGGTGTTCGAGCGCGCCTACTGCAATTCGCCGCTCTGCGCGCCGTCGCGCTTTTCCATGCTGTCCGGCCGGCTGCCCTCCGATATCGGCGCCTACGACAATGCGGCCGAATTCCCCGCCGCCGTGCCGACTTTCGTTCACGTTCTGAGAAATCTTGGATATCACACTGTTCTTGCAGGTAAAATGCACTTCGTTGGCCCGGACCAATTGCACGGATTCGAGGAGCGTCTGACCACCGATATATACCCGGCCGACTTCGGCTGGACCCCCAACTGGGACGCGCCCGGCGTGCGCCAGGACTACTACCATTCCATGCTGAGCGTGGTGGAAGCCGGTCCCTGCGCGCGGTCCCTGCAGCTCGATTTCGACGAAGAGGTGGCGCATCAGGCGACACGCAAGATCTACGATCTGGCGCGCGGCGATGATCCGCGGCCGTTCCTGATGCTGGTCTCCTTCAGCCATCCCCACGACCCCTTCACCATCACCCCGGAATATTGGGAGCGCTACCGCGACGACGAGATCGACCCGCCCAGCGTGCCGGCGATCCCGCGCGCCAGCCAAGACCCCCACAGCCGCCGTATCCAAGAGGTCTGCGACATCGGGCGCGAGCCCTTGACCGAGGCGCGGGTACGCGCGGCGCGGCGCGCCTATTACGGCGCGATCTCTTATATCGACGACAAGCTGGCTGCGCTGCGGGCCGCGCTGACGGCCGCGGGACTGGCCGAGAACACCGCGATCGTGCTGACCTCCGATCACGGCGAGATGCTTGGCGAGCGCGGCCTGTGGTACAAAATGACCTTTTTCGAAGGCGCCGCGCGGGTGCCCCTGGTGGTCCACGCCCCGGGCCGTTTCGCGCCGCGCCGGGTGGCGAGTAACGTCTCGCTGCTCGACCTCTATCCGACCCTGGTCGAACTCGCCGGCGGCGGCGCGGCGCCTGAAGACCTGCCGGGCCATAGCCTGCTGCCACTGCTCGTGGGAGATTCGGCCGGTTGGCCCGATGCGGTCCACGGCGAATACCTGGCCGAGGGCGCGGCCGGCCCCTTGGTCATGGTCCGGCGCGGCGCTTACAAGTACGTGACCGGCGAGGATTCGCCGCCGCAACTCTTCGACCTCGCCTCCGATCCGCGCGAGTTGAACGACTTGGCCGGCGATCCGGCCGAACGCGCGCGCGAAGCCGCCTTCGCGGCGGAGGTGGCGCAACGCTGGGACTTCGCCGAGCTGCGGCGGCAAGTGCTCGACAGTCAGCGCCGCCGCCGCCGGATCTTCGAGGCGCTCGCCCAGGGCCACCGCGCGTCCTGGGACTACCAGCCGCCCGGCGACGCGGCGGGGCGCTACGCCCGCAACGAGGGCGGCACGCTGGGCGACATCGAGCGCCGGGCGCGTCTGGCCGCCGCCGCGGCGCCGCCGCCGGACGGTGAGGCGGGGTAGGTGGCGCGGGCCGGGGGCGAGACGGCGAGATTGGGAGCGCGCGGATTATTCCCGTGACATTGGGGCGGTGGCGGGGTTCCTTCGCCGGCGCGAGCCTGGCGCGCTGACCGGGAAGGTTCGACCTCCAAACATGCTGCATCGCGGCTATCAACCGGTCGACTATCTGCTGCTGCTCCTGCTTTCGGCGATCTGGGGCTCGTCGTTCCTGTTCATCAAGCTGGCGGTGGCGACCATCCCGCCCATGACCCTGGTCGCCGCGCGGCTCGGCCTAGCGGCGCTCGGTCTGCTGGTGTTCCTGGCCGCGACCGGCCGGCGGCTGCCGCGGGACCGGGGAATTTGGGGCGGCTTCCTGGTGGTCGGGGTGATCGGCAACGTGATTCCGTTTTTCCTGATCAACTGGGGCGAGGTCACGATAGACAGCAGCCTGGCCGCGATCCTGCTGGCCACCAATCCGCTCGCCACCCTCTTGTTGGCCCATGCCTTCACGGCGGACGAGCGCCTGACGCCGATGAAAGGCCTTGGGGTGATGGTCGGCTTCGGCGGCATCGTGGTGCTGGTCGGCCCCGACGCCCTGGCTGGGATTGGCCGTGACGTGATGTCTCAGTTCGCCATCGTGGCAGCGGCCTGCTGTTACGCGGTGACCATTATCTACGTGCGCCGCAGCCGCCTGATCGACCTGCCGCCAGCGGTCAACGCGACCGGCGTGCTGGTGACCGCGGCCGTCGTCGCCTTGCCGCTGGCGCTGGTCATCGACCGGCCCTGGGAGTTGCCCGTGCCGAGTACCGATTCGCTGCTGGCGCTGGTGGTGCTGGCGCTGCTGTGCTCCTCGGTCGCCTTCCTGATTCTGTACCGCCTGCTCGCCACCACCGGCGCGACCTTCGTTTCGCTGCTCAATTATATTGCGCCGGTGTTCGGGGTGTTCTGGGGTGCGCTGCTGCTCGGCGAATCGCTGGACCCCGATATGCTGGGGGCGTTCGGCCTGATCATGATCGGGCTTGCATTGGCCCAGACGCGCGGGCGGGGCGCGGCCGAGAGGACGGGTTCGTGACAGTCGCGGAGATTGTGCTAAAACAGCGCCGCCCAGATCGTCCGAACGCGCGCCCACGAGGTAGGCCGACCATCATGTCGTTCGAGTTCCGCGCCCGCCGTGCCGTGACCGCCTGCCTGCTGCTCTTGGCCCTGGCGGCCTGTAGCGCCCGGCCATTCGTGGTGCCACCGCCCCAGGAGTTGGCGCCCAAGCTGGCGGAGGAACAGGCGGCGGCGAAAAAGGCGGGCCACCCGCCGCCGCGGCTGCTCTCGCTGTGCCACAGCCGCGCCAACAGCCCCGAGGAGTTGTTGGCCGAGGCGCGCTACGAGTGTGCGGAGGGCGAAGTTACCTATCTAGATTCGGACTGGTTCTGGTCCCCCTGCGGCCTGCTCCAACCGATCCGCGCCAGCTATCTCTGCCAACCCACACCGAGCGCGGACTAGCGGCGTCTCAACCGGTCCCGCCGCCCCACTCGCGGCGCACCGCCGGGTCGGTCTCGCCGGGCAGGTGGTCGGCGCGGGCGGTTTCGAAGCTTTCCCGATCCGCCAATCGACCGAGCGCCCAGATCGCCATGGCGCGGACCAGCGGGGAGGTGTCGCCGAGCCGGGCCTCGGCGCTCTCCGCCTGTGTTGGGTCTCCTGAATTTCCGAGTGCGATCAGCACGTTGCGGACGAATCTATCGCGCCCGGTGCGCTTGATCGCGGTGCCGGCGAAGAGCTCGCGGAAGCCGGCGTCATCGAGCCGCGCCAGCTCCGCCAGGCGCGGGGCGGTGAGCTCGGCGCGCGGCAGGAACGCGGGCTCGGTGGTGCGCCGGGCGAACTTGTTCCAGGGGCAAACCGCCAAGCAGTCGTCGCAGCCGTAGATGCGGTTGCCCATGGCGGCGCGAAACTCGGCCGCGATATGGTCCTTATGCTCGATGGTGAGGTAGGAGATGCAGCGCCGCGCGTCCAAACGGTAGGGCGCGGGGAAGGCATTCGTGGGGCAGGCGTCGAGGCAGCGCCGGCAGGAGCCGCAGTAATCGCCCTCGGCTTGGTCCGGGTCCAGCGCGAGCGTGGTAAAAACTTCGCCCAGGAACAGCCAGGAGCCGCGCCCGCGCGCCACCAGGTTGGTGTGCTTGCCTTGCCAGCCGAGTCCGGCCGCCTGGGCCAGCGGCTTCTCCATCACCGGCGCGGTGTCGACGAAGACCTTGACCTCGCAGTCGAGGTTTTCCTGCGTCCAGCGCGCCAGCGCCTTGAGCCGCTTCTTCAAAATATCGTGATAGTCCCGTCCGCGCGCGTAGACCGAAATCGCGCCCCGGTCCCGCGCCGCCTGGAGCCGGCGAGGGTCCTCGGCGGGGCCGTAGTCGAGGCCAAGCAGGATCGCGCTCCTGGCCTCGGGCCAGAGCACGCCCGGATCGCCGCGCCGCTCGGCGTTTTTCGCCATCCAGCCCATGTCGCCGTGATGGCCGCGCGCCAGATAGTCCGCCAAGTCCTCCCGCGCGCCCTCCGCCAGCCGCGGCAGGGTAAAGCCGACCGCGTCGAAGCCGAGCGCGAGCGCCCTATCCCGGATCGCGGCCTTGGCGTCGGTCGGCATGGCGGAACAGCCCTCAGAAGTGTTCGTGTTTCGCGTGGGGTCCAGAGGCCGGCACCGTGACAGATGCTTGCCATTCCGTCGATGGAGTCTAAATTATATCCGCGCGCAAGACCATCCGGGAACGTCGGATTTCCAGGCGTGCCAAACACTGTCGGTATAACAGGAGGCAAGTCATGTTCCGTTTTTTGAATATATTTCTGGCGCTGGGGGTATTGATTGGCGGCGTTGCGGTCGCGCGGGCACAGGACGCGCCGAAGCGCGAGATCGTCCAGATCTCAGGCGATCTGTACCGATTCCAGAACAAATTTCACTATTCGGTGTTTCTGGTGACGCCCGAGGGCGTCATCGCCACCGATCCGATCAACGCCGACGCCGCCAAATGGCTCAAGGCGGAGATCGCCAGCCGGTTCGGGAAAAAGATTCGCTACGTCATCTACAGCCACGATCACGTGGATCATAGTTCGGGCGGCGAGGTTTTCGCGGCGGACGGCGCGATCGTCATCGCCCACGAGAAAGCGAAGCGCGCGATCCTCGGCGAGAACAGGCCGACCGCGGTGCCGCAGATCACTTTCAAGAGGCAGATGACCGTCGAGCTTGGCGGCAAGACGGTGGAGTTGAAGTACCTGGGCAAGAACCACTCCGACAACATGATCGTCATGCGGTTTCCCGAAGAGCGGACCCTCTTCGCCGTCGATTTCATTCCGGTGAAGACGGTGGCGTTCAAGAGTTTCTCCGATGCCTATATACCGGAATGGATCAAGTCCCTGGCCCGCGTGGAACGGCTGGATTTCGACATTCTCGCGCCGGGTCACGGACCACTGGGCACCAAGGCCGACGTGACCGCGTTCCGAGAATATATGACCGATCTCACGGGTCAGGTGCTCGAGCAGGCGCGCATGGGGAAATCCCTCGAAGAGACCAAGGCCGCGGTCGACCTATCCAAGTACAGCGATTGGGGTCAATTCGAGGCCTGGGGCCCGCTCAACATCGAAGGCGCCTACCAGCGCGCGCA
>CAXMQD010000282.1:0-4948 GCA_964194965.1 uncultured Acidimicrobiia bacterium
TGAGGCGAGGCTCATGACCGGTCTTTCGATCGACTTGGACGATGTCGAGTTCCTGGGCGCCGAGCTGGTGCGGCCCGAGTGCGTGCTCTGCACCAAGGCCGGCGCGCTCTTTGTCTCGGACTGGGACGGCGGAGTCACCCGGATCGGCCCGGATGGTGGGCAACAACGAATTCTCGCCCCGGCCAGCGCGGGCCTGCGGCCCAACGGCATCGCGCTATCCCGCAATGGGTCGTTCTTGATCGCCCACTTGGGTGACACCGAGGGCGGCGTGTTCCGCCTGCGCCGCGACGGCACGCTCGAACCGGTGCTAATCGAGGTCGCGGGCGAGGCCCTGCCGCCGACCAACTTCGTCATGGAGGATGCGCTGGGACGGCTGTGGATTACGGTCAGTACGCCGCGCGCGCCCCGAGACCTGGGCTATCGCCGCGACCTGGCCGAGGGTTTCATCGTCCTGCTCGACCAACGTGGCGCGCGGGTCGTCGCCCGGGACCTGGGTTACACCAACGAGGTCCAGATCGACCCGAGCGGCGAGTGGCTCTATGTCAACGAGACCTTCGGGCGGCGCCTGAGCCGCTTCCGCATCGGCGCGAACGGCGACCTTTCCGAGCGCCAGACCGTGACCGAGTTCGGTCCCGGGACCTTTCCCGACGGCCTCGCCTTCGATTGCGAGGGCGCGGCATGGGTGGTCAGTATCGTCAGCAACCGGGTGATCCGGGTCGATCGCGAAGGCCGCCAAGAGATCCTTCTCGAGGACAGCGATGCCGAGCACCTGGCCTGGGTCGAGGCGGCCTACGAGGCCGGCACCCTGGGCCGGTCGCACCTGGACCGGGCCGCGAGCCGGCGCCTCCGGAACGTTTCGAGCCTGGCTTTCGGCGGCCCGGACCTCAAGACGGTCACCCTCGGTTGCCTGCTCGGCGATTCGCTGGCTCGCTTCCAATCGCCGGTCGCCGGCTGGCCCCTGCCCCATTGGGAGATCGCGGGGTGAGCGCCGCGGCGGTCAAGGGACGCGATACCCTGGTCGCGCGCGCCCACGGTAAGATCAAGCGCCGAATCCTGAGCAACGCCTTACGGCCCGACCAGCGGGTCCTGGAGCAAGACCTAGCGGCGGCGTTCGGCATGAGCCGCACCCCGGTGCGCGAGGCTCTGATCCGCCTGGAGCAGGAGGGCCTGGTCGAGATCCTGCCGCGCCACGGCATGCGGGTGCTGCCGATCTCGGCCGCGGACATGGCCGAGATCTACGAGCTGCTCACCGCCCTGGAAGCGCGCGCCGCCGAACGCCTGGCCGAGCGCAAGCCGACGCCGGAATCGGTGGCGCCGCTGACCCGCGCCTTGGAACGCATGGAGGCGGCGTTGGAGGCGGGAAATTTGAAGGCCTGGGCCCGGGCCGACGACCGCTTTCACCGTCAGTTGGTGACGCTCGCCGGCAATCGCCGCTTGGCCGAGATGGCGCGCACCGTGTTCGATCAGGCGCACCGGGCGCGCATGGCGACCCTCGACCTGAGACCTTGGCCCCGGCAATCCAACAAGGATCATCGCGCGCTGGTTCGGGCGATCCTCAAGGGCGATGCCCGCAGGGCCCGCGAGATCCACACCCGCCACCGCCACCGCGCCATGGCCATGTTGCTCGCACTGTTGGAGCGCCACGACCTGCGGGAACTGTGAGCGAGCCGGCCTTCCGCCGCCCTTAGTGGCTCTCCTTCGGCACGTAGTGGCCGCTGCCGCCGACCAGGAAATCGAGGTCGCAGCCGGTGTCGGCCTGGGTTACGTGCTCGGTGTAGAGCTGGGCCCAACCGCGCGTATAGGTCTCGTGACGCGGCTGCCAGGCGGCCCGGCGGCGCTCCAACTCCTCCTCCGACACGTCGAGATGAAGCCGTCGTCCGGCCACGTCGAGTTCGATCGTGTCACCGTCCTGGACCAGCGCGAGCGTACCGCCGGCCGCCGCTTCCGGCGCCACGTGGAGGACCACGGTGCCATAGGCGGTGCCGCTCATGCGCGCATCCGAGATGCACACCATGTCTTCGATGCCCTTCTGCAGCAGTTTCGTGGGCAGGCCCATGTTGCCGACCTCGGCGAAACCCGGATAGCCCTTGGGCCCACAGTTCTTGAGCACCATGATGCAGGTCTCGTCGATGTCGAGATCGGGATCGTCGATGCGTTCCTTGTAATGGTCGATGTCCTCGAACACTACGGCTCGACCGCGATGCTGCATGAGCTCCGGCGTCGCCGCCGAGGGCTTGAGGATGGCGCCGCTGGGCGCGAGATTCCCGCGCAGCACGACGACACCGCCCTGGGGCTTGAACGGTTTGTCGAGTGTGTGAATGACCTCGCGGTTGTAGCAGACCGCGTCCTTGCTGTTGTCCCAGAGGGTCTGGCCATTGACCGTGAGCGCGTCCTTGTCGATCACCTCGCCAATCTCACGGATCACCGCGGGCAGGCCGCCGGCGTAGAAGAAATCCTCCATCAGGTATTCGCCCGAAGGCATCAGATTGACCAGACAGGGCACGTCGTGGCCGAGCTTGTCCCAGTCTTCGAGCGAGAGGTCGACGCCCACGCGCCCGGCAAGCGCGAGTAAATGCAGCACCGCGTTGGTCGAGCCGCCGATCGCGCCGTTCACCTTGATTGCGTTCTCGAAGCTGCTGCGGGTCAGGATCTTGGACATGCGCAGATCCTCGCGCACCATCTCGACCGCGCGCCGCCCGGCCATATGGGCCAGCGCCATGCGCCGCGAATCGGCGGCCGGGATCGCGGCGTTGCTCGGCAGGCCCATGCCCAGCGCCTCGACCATGCTGGCCATGGTCGAGGCCGTGCCCATGGTCATGCAGTGGCCGACCGAGCGCGACATGCAGGCCTCGGCGTCCATGAAATCCTGCATCGACATCTCGCCGGCGCGCACCATGGAATCGAATTTCCAGACGTGGGTGCCCGAGCCGACGGTCTCGTCGCGGAAGCGGCCGTTGAGCATCGGCCCGCCCGAGATCGCTATCGTCGGCAGATCGCAGCTGGCCGCGCCCATGAGAAGCGCCGGGGTGGTCTTGTCGCAACCGACCAGCAGCACCACCCCATCGATTGGATTGGCGCGGATCGACTCCTCGACGTCCATGGAAACCAGGTTCCGGAACATCATGGTCGAGGGCCGCATCAAGGTCTCGCCGAGCGACATGACCGGGAATTCGAGCGGGAAACCGCCCATCTCGTAGACCCCGCGCTTGACCCGCTCGGCGATGATACGGAAGTGCGCGTTGCACGGCGTCAGCTCCGACCAGGTGTTGCAGATGCCGATCACTGGCCGGCCATCGAACAGGTGGTGCGGCAGGCCCTGGTTCTTCATCCAGCTGCGGTGGTTGAAGCCATCCTTGCCGTCCAGGCCGAACCATTCGGCGCTGCGGTTCTTGCGATCGGAATCGGACATGTCGTGCGTGCTCCCTGGCGGTAAATTCCGGCCCGTTCTTGGACGATTCCGCCCGGGCCTTGCCCTATATTAGTTGAAATCCCCGTGTGCGCCAGGGCCAGGCGAGCTTTACGCGGGCCGGCATATATTTCGGGAATTGTTTGAGTTCGTGCATAATGGCGTGTCCGGGGCGGTGCTTGGCTCCGTCCCACCCGCGAAAAACGTCTGACAAGGAGGTAGGAATGAACCCGCTGGCCAAGGGAATCGTTGTTGGCATGGCCGCCGCGTTGCCTCTGTTCGTGGGCGTCGCCTCTGCCGCCGAGATCGAAGTGCTGTGGCTGGGTCACGCGACGGTGCGCATCACCAGCGTCGAGGGCAAGGTGATCGTCATCGATCCGTTCCTGAAGAAGAACCCGAAAACCCCGGCAAAATACAAGGACCTGACGGCACTTGGGAAGGTAGACCTGATTTTGGTCACCCACGGCCATGGGGATCATGTCGGTGATCTGCAAGAATTGGCGCGCTTGAGCGGTGCTACAGTGGTCACCAACTGGGAGTTCGGCCTTAATATGATAGCGCTCGATTTGCTCGATGCCGACAAGGTTATCGCCATGAACCAGGGTGGGTCGGTGACGCCGATCGGCCGGGGAATCAAAATCCACATGGTGCCCGCTGAGCACAGCTCGGCGATCGACCTCCAAGCTATGGGCCTCGAGTGGGAGCCGGGCTCACCGAGTCAGGTCTTCATGGGCGCCGCTGTGGGATACGTGGTGGAACTGGAAAACGGGTTCAAGATCTACCATTTGGGCGACACCGGCGTGTTCGGCGACATGGCCTTGATCAACACGTTTTACGCACCCGATCTGGCTCTGGTCACTATCGGCGGGTATTTCACGATGGATCCGGAGGGGGCGGCCTATGCCGTGCGTGAACTGATCAAGCCAAAGCAAGTCATACCGATCCACTACGGGACCTTTCCAGTCATCAATCGGACGCCGGCGGAGTTCAAGAAGGCGCTGGGGGATTCCCCGATCGAGGTTCTCGACGTGAAGCCCGGGCAGGCGCTCAAGTTCTGAGACCACCCGGCGGCACTATCCGTCCGGAACGCCGGCCCGCCGCAGGCCTTCAGCAAGACGCTCGGCGTCGGCGGGTTCCTTGAATGGGTACCAGAAGGCGACGCTTCTGACGGTGAGGGGATCGAAGCCGCGCCAGCTTTTTCCCAGCGTTTCAAGGAGGCCCACGGCTTCCTCCTTGCGGCCGAGGTGTCCGTATGTCGCCAGCAGGAGCCTCAACGACCATCGGTCGTCAGGGTTGAGCGCGCTGGCCCTTTCCAGTGATTCGGCAGCCTCCACAAACCGCTTCGTGCCGAAATCCGTGATCCCGAGCTCGTACAGATAGGACGGCGGGTAATGGGGGTTGAGCCGCATGGCCTGTTGGACCAATTGGTGCGCTTCTTCAGGCCGGCCCGCCAAGCTCAGGGCACCAGCCAAGGCAATGTAACCGTCGGCGTCGTTGGGATCGATGGAGATGGCGCGCTCCGCCTCGGCTATGGCCTCCTCG
>CAXMQD010000283.1:0-12213 GCA_964194965.1 uncultured Acidimicrobiia bacterium
CGAGCGCGTTGTCGGCATGGGCACCGCCGTTGACGATGTTCATCAGCGGCACCGGCAGGGTCCGCGCGCCGACCCCGCCCAAGTAGCGGTAGAGCGGCAGCGCGGCCTCCTCGGAAGCTGCTTTCGCCACGGCGAGGCTGACCCCGAGAATCGCGTTGGCGCCGAGCTTCGATTTGTCGGGACTGCCGTCGAGCTCGATCATCATGCCGTCGATCAGGCCTTGGTCCTCGGCGTCGAGCCCGGCCAGCAGGTCGAGCAAGTCGTGGTTGACCGCCTCGACCGCCTTCAGCACCCCCTTGCCGCCGTAGCGCTCGGGGTCGCCGTCGCGCAGCTCGACCGCCTCGTAGGCACCGGTCGAGGCGCCGGAGGGCACCGCCGCGCGCCCGAAGGCCCCGGTCTCGAGCGTGACGTCGACCTCGACGGTCGGATTGCCGCGGGAGTCCAAAATCTCCCGCCCCTTGATATCGACGATCGCGGTCATGCTGTCTCCTGTCTCCCGGTCATCCTATCTCGACCGGCTTCGCCTTAGCGATGCGATCGAGTTCCTGAAGCGTTTCAACGAGCGCCGGCAATTCTTTGAGCGGCACCATGTTGGGACCGTCGGAGGGCGCGGAGTCCGGGTCCTGGTGGGTCTCCATGAACACCGCCGCGACCCCGATCGCGACTGCCGCCCGCGCCAGCACCGGCACGAACTCGCGCTGGCCGCCGCTGGTCCCGCCCTGGCCGCCGGGTTGCTGCACCGAGTGGGTCGCGTCGAACACCACCGGGCAACCGGTCTGGGCCGCCATGATCGGCAGCGACCGCATGTCCGAGACCAGCGTGTTGTAGCCGAACGAGGCGCCGCGTTCGGTCACCAGCACGTTGGAATTGCCCGCGCCCTCGATCTTGCCGACCACGTGTTTCATGTCCCAAGGCGCCAAGAACTGGCCCTTCTTGACGTTGACAACCTTGCCCGTCGCCGCCGCCGCCACCAGCAGGTCGGTCTGGCGGCATAGGTAGGCCGGGATCTGCAGCACGTCGACCGCCTCGGCGGCCGGTCCGCATTGCTCCGGCAAGTGCACGTCGGTCAGCACCGGCAGACCGCTCGCCTCGCGCACCTCGGCCAGGATCGGCAGCGCCGCCTCCAGCCCCAGGCCGCGACCGGAATCGAGACTGGTCCGATTGGCCTTGTCGAAGGAGGTCTTGTAGATGAGCCCGATCCCCAGCTTGGCCGCCATCTCGGCCAGCGCCTGGCTCATTTCCAGCGCATGGGCCCGGCTCTCCAAGGCGCAAGGCCCGGCGATGATGGTCAAGGGCCGGTCGTTGCCGAGGGTCAGGTCGCCGATGGTAACGTGGCGGGTGGAGGTCATGGGGGGTGCCTTGTGGAGAGTACCGCGAAGCCCCTGTTCTTCCACGAGACGCCCGGAAACGCAACGGTCGGGCGGTTCATGGCGCGTTGTCGACTCCGATCTCGTTGCGATTGGCCCACCACGGTCTTTTTCGGGTCCCCGGCAATCGGGCGGTGAAATCATCCCACATGGCAGACCGCCTCGATATTGTAACCATCGGGATCCAGCACGAATGCTGCATAATAATGTGGATGATAGTGCGCGCGAAGCCCCGGCGCTCCGTTTTCAACGCCCTCGGCGGCCATGGCCGCGGCGAAGAATGCATCAACATCCGCCCGCGAAGCTGCGTTGAACGCGAAGTGGACGCGCGGTGTCATCAAAGGACCTTCGGATAGCCAGAAGTCGCCGCCCGGATCGGTGCTTCTGCCGTGTCCTTCGCGAACGCCAAAGCCAAAGCTGACAGCACGAGGACCATTCTTACACAGAACGTAACCCAGTGCTCCCAGGGCTCTTGAGTAAAACGCCTTGCTTTTTTCGATGTCGCTGACGGTGATCCCCATATGGTCGATCATCAAATGCCCTTTTTGAATCGAGAAGTTCGCGTAGCTTGTTCGTGGCCGCCGATCGGTGGACGTAGCTTCGAAGTGACGATCCCGGTCGCCTACGCCCGCGCCGCGGATCGGCTGGTTTTTAGAGTCGAGGCTTCGTCTTCCACCGCGTTGCGCAGGGCAGCCCGCGCCAGTAGACGAGTGGAATCGAGCGTTGGAAGGGGGGAAACGGAGTCGGTCACGATCAACGGAATCTCCGTGCAGCCGAGGATGACGGCGTCGCATTTCGCTTCTTTCATCCGTTCGAAAACTTTCTGGAAATAGCGCACCGCTTCGGGCTTGATGGTCCCGGGCACCAACTCTTCCATGATAATTCGATCGATTTCTTTCACCTCATCGGCATCCGGGCGCAGATATTCCAGTCCCCGCTCGCTGAGTTTATCCGGATAGACGTCGCTTTCCACAAGCCAACGCGTGCCCGTCAAGCCGAGGCGCCGATAACCGCGCTTGGCGGCCTCTGCTACCGTGACCTCGGCAATATGCAGCCACGGCAGCGGTGACTCCGGGGTCACGAGCGGCATCGCCTAATGAATCGTGTTATCGGGGCAGATCAGAAAGTCGGCGCCCATTTGGGCGAGCTTGTTCGCGGAACCGAGCATCAAAGTCGCGACGCCCCGCAAGTCGCCCCGGTCGAGACAATCCACATACTGGTTCAATGGCGGTGAGTGCAGGGAAATTTCGGGATGCGCGTGCGGGCCTAGAAGCTCCGCGGCCTCCGAACAGATAATGCGATAACACAGCGCCGCGCCCTCGGCGGAACAGGCAACGATGCCGATATGCCGTGTCACAAAGGTTTCCTCCTGAGACCGCGCGGCCTGACCCTGCGCTGCTTCTCCTTCACGCGCCATCAAGCCGGCGTGCTCGTCCAGTCTCCCTTGATCTGGGTGCGGTGCATGACCCGGCGCGCGGCCGGATCGAAGTCGTCGCGGCGGTGCAGCACCGAGAGGTTGTTCCAAATCAGCAGGTCCCCGACCCGCCATTCATGGCACATGGCGAAGCGCGCCTCGCCCGCGTGCGCCCAAAGCCGATCGAGCAGGGCCTCGCTCTCGTCGACCGCCAAGCCGGGAATGTAGGAACTGCGGCGCCGGCCGAGGAACAGCGCCTTGCGGCCGCTGTCCGGATCGACCCGGACCAGGGGATGGCGCGCGCCCAGGGTCTCGCGAACGTCGGTCGCCTCGGCATAACCCTTGCGTAGGAACCCGGCGCTGTTGCGCGAGGCGTCGTGAATCGCGATCCGGTCTTTGATCCGATCTTTCAAGTCGCCGCTCAGGGCGTCGTAGGCGGCGTACATATTAGCGAAATATGTGTTGCCGCCACGGGGCGGCACTTCGAGTGCGTAGAGGATGCCGGCCTTGGGCGGAGTCTCGATATAGGTCATGTCGGCGTGCCAGACCGCCTCCCCGTCGCCCAGGCCGCCGATCGGAACGCCCTGCTCGATCACGTTGGAAATCACGTTGATTTCGGGAAATTCCTCAAGGTACGGCTTGCCGTAGGGGTTGGGGCCCGGCGGGTCGAGCTCACCGAAATTCCGGCTGAACGCGATCAGCTCGGCGTCGTTGATGCGCTGGCCGCGCAGCACCAGGACCAGACGTTTCTGCCACGCCTCGATGAGGGCGGCGCGCACCGGCGCCTCGACCGCCCGCGATACGTCGATCCCGCTCACTTCCGCGCCCAAGGCGGCCGCATTCAGTGTGATTTTGAGTTCGAGTTCCGTCTCGACGTCCATCTCAAGTCCCTTTTTCACGGCCGATCGAAGATCTCCTCGGCCACGATCTTATCCGCCAGCGCCGCCGGGTCAATGTTTGGGCGGAACCCGGCTTTAAGTACCATGTGGCCCCGTTCGAAGCGGAGCGCCTCGGTGAACAGCCCGCTCTTGGCTTTGAGAAAGCCGTTGAACTCGCCGGCGTTGCGGATCGTCGAGAGGGCGACGCAAGCCTCCATCCAGCACCCGAGATCGCTCGATAGCCCGTCGCCCAACACCGGTTCCATGTCCAGCGCCCGGACCCGCTGCAACGCCGCCTTCAAGCGGTCGAGCCCGCCGAACCGCTTGAGTTTCAGTTTGCAGAACCCGACGCCTGCTATCGTCGCCGCCCGTTCGATGTCACGGACGCTGCAGATCGCCTCGTCGAGCATGAGCGGCACCGTCGAGGCCGCCGCCACCGCGCCGTTGGCCACCCAATCCTCGGCCGCGCAGGGCTGCTCGAACAGCTCGATCCCGGCCGGATCGAGGGCGGCGGCGAAGCGGCGGCCCTGGTCCCTCGAATAGGCGCGGTTGGCGTCGAGGCGCATCGTGGCGCGGCCGGCGAGCGCGCGCTGGATGACCGCGACCCGCGCGAGATCCGCGTCCACGTCCTGGCCCACCTTGACCTTGAAGGTCGTGAAGCCCTGATCCAGGCGGCCGGCAAGCTCGGCTTCGAGCTCGGCCTCGCCGCGGCCGTTGACCGGGGTCAACAGGGGCAACGTCACATCCCGCTCCAGGCCTAGCAGCGGATTGTCTTCCAGCATTTCTAGGGCGACGATCAAGGCACCGGCGGCCACCGGGCTCGAGACCATGACGGCGCCGACCGCGGCCTTGGCCGCCGCGCTACTCAGGCCGAGAATTTGGGCCGCCTGGCCGCGGCAGAATTCCCAGCCCCCGGCGCGGGTCTCGTCGCTCGAGCCCGGCGAAATATGCGCCTCGCCCCATCCGACCCGGCCGTCCTCATCGGTAACCCCGACCAAGATCGGCTCGAAGGCCTCGAAGGTGTGATAGGACAAACGGTAAGGCACATGCAGCGGCAGCCGCAGTCGGTAGAGGCTTATGCGCCGGATTTTTGGGTCCACCCGCACCCCTCCTCCTCCACAAACTCCGCAATCCGTCCGCAGGCTTCGCCGAGCTTCGCTTCGTCGAGGGCGATGCTGATGCGGACGTGGCCGGCGGCGCTGGGGCCGAAGGGATCGGTGGGGAGCACCGAGACGCCCTTGGCCTCGAGCAGGCGCCAGGCGAAGTCCTTGGCGCCGAGGCCGGTGCCGCGCACGTCGACCATCATGAACATGCCGGCTTCGGGGTTGTGCGGGTTCAGGCCCGGCACCCCGGCCAGGCGCTGGAAGACAAGATCGCGGCGGCGCCGGTAGGCCTGTTTCATCTCGGCGAGCTCCGGCAGGTCCCGCTCCAGCCAGGTCGCGAGCGCGGATTGGGTGAAGCTCGGGTTGCCGAACGACATGCACAGCGCGAGCTTGCCGATCGCCTCGGTCACCGGCGCCGGCGCCACGGTCCAGCCCAGGCGCCAGCCGGTCATGGCGTGGGACTTGGAGACCGAGTTGACGATCACCGAGCGCTCGGCCATGCCCGGCAAAGCGCAGGGGTTGGAATGGCGGCCTTCGAAAATCAGACTGCTGTAGACCTCGTCGGAGATCAGCCAGAGGTCGTGGGCCCGGCACAGTTCGGCGATCTCCCGCGCCGCCGAGTCCGACAACAGCGCGCCGGTCGGGTTGTGAGGGAAGTTGAGCAGGATGCCGCGGGTGCGTTCGGTGATCGCCGCGGCCACGTCGGCCGGGTCGATATGGAAATCCCGCTCGGCGCGGAGCGGGACCCAGACGATGGTCGCGCCGCTCGCCCCGATCACCGCCTCGTAAGTGACGTAGGCCGGTTCCGGCACGATCACCTCGTCGCCCGTGCCGAACAGGCAGAGCGCGGCGCTGAACAGGGCGTTCTGGGCGCCGAGCAACACCGCCACCTGATCCGGGTCGATGTCCCGGCCCGATAGCCGGCTCTGATAGCGGGCGATGGCGTCGCGCAGGGGCGCGATCCCCGCAACGTCGGTGTAATGGGTGTTGCCCGCACGCAGCTCCGTGACCGCGGCCTCGACGATGGCCGGCGGGGTGTCGAAATCCGGATCGCCGATGGTGAGCGCGATGACGTCGTCACCGGCCGCCTGGCGCCTCACGGCCTGGGAATGAATCTCCCAGGCTTCGGCGCCCGCGCCCCCGATGCGCGCGGCCAGGGGCGACAGGCGCGCGGTCGCCGTGCCCGCTTTGTTTCCGGGCGCGCTCATGCATTCGCACCGGGATCGCGGATTTCGATCAGGGTCGGCCCCGGGGCGACGAGCGCCGCCGTGACCGCCGGGCCCAAGTCGCCCGGCTCCCGGATCGCCGCGGTGCGGCAGCCGAAGGCGCGCCCGAGCGCGATGAAATCCGGGTTGCGCGGAATCACGCCGAGCTCGGCGATGCCCTGGGCGATCATATCGTCGCGAATCTGGCCGAGCGCGTCGTTGTTCCAGACCAGGATC
This sequence comes from uncultured Acidimicrobiia bacterium, assembly GCA_964194965.1. Classification (GTDB taxonomy): domain Bacteria; phylum Pseudomonadota; class Alphaproteobacteria; order Kiloniellales; family J153; genus JACZVL01. The sequence continues at coordinate 6,205 of CAXMQD010000283.1, forward strand.
GGCAGGCTCAGGTTCTCCTGGACCGCGGTCGCCAGCTCCTGGACCGTAAACAGCAGGCCGGCGTCGCCGGCGAGCGCCACGATCGGCCGTTCCGGCGCGCCCAGCTTGGCGCCGATCGCCGCCGGCAGCGCGAAGCCCAAAGTGCCGTATCCGTTGGGGCAGAGCCAGCCGCCGGGCGTTGAGGTCGGAAAGTCGCGGCCGCCGGTGTAGGCGATCTGGGTCATGTCGGCGACCACGACGCCGTCTTCGGGCAGGGCCGCGCGCAGCGGTTCGAGAAAGCGCCGGTGGCGCCGGCTCAAGTCGTCGGCGTCGTCGCGGAACCGGGCGCGCAGCGCCGCGATCGGTCGCGCCGCGGCCGCCCGGTCCGGCGCGGCACCCGTCAGCGCGGCGGCAATCGCAGTCGCCGCGGCGCCGGCGTCGGCCTGGATACCGAGCGCCGCGGGCGTGCGGTCGGCGAACTTGGCCGGATCGATGTCGACCCGGATCAGCCGCCCCTCGAACGCAAGCGCGCCGGACCAGGTGTCGGTCTCGGCCAACTCCGTGCCCAGCGCCAGCACGACATCCGCCGCGCGCAGCAACTCTCGGACCTCCTCCCGGTGCAGCATGGCGCCCAGGTGCAGGGGATGGTCGTCCGGCACGCAGCCCTTGCCCGCCAGCGTGGTCGCGATCGGCGCGCCAAGGGCCTCGGCGATCTCCGCGATGGCGGACCCCGCCGCGCGCGCGCCGCCGCCCACGACGATCGCGGGAGACCGCGCCGCGCTCAGCATGCCGGCCGCCGCCGCGATCCCACTTTCATCCGGGGTCGGCGGCGCCGGGGACACCTTGGCCACGGGGGTCAGGTTGCAGCTTCGCGCCAGCACGTCGATCGGAATTTCGATATGGACCGGCCGCGGCCGTTCCGAGGCAAACACCGCGAAGGCTTCGGCAAGGCTATCGCCGACCTCCTCGGCGGAGCGGGCGGTGCGCGAAAATGCGGTCAGCGGCGCGGTCGTGGCGCGCTGGTCGGTGACTTCGTGCAGCATGCCCCAGCCCTGGCCCAGGCTGTCGCTGGAACAGGTGCTGGAGATAACCAACATGGGTTGGGAATCGGAATAAGCCTGGCCCATGGGGGTCGCGGCGTTGGTCACGCCGGGGCCGCTGATCAGCAGGCAGACCCCGGGCTTGCCGGTCACCCGGGCGTAGCCGTCGGCGGCGAAGCCGGCGCCCTGTTCGTGGCGTACCAGGACGTGGCGGATGTCGCTGCCTTCGAGCCCGCGATAGAGCTCGAGCGTATGGACGCCGGGAATGCCGAACACCAAATCGACGCCATAGGCCTCCAGCAGGCGAATAACATAGCGGCCAATGGTCGCGGATTCCGGTACGGTCAAGGCTCGCTACTCCCCCGCCCTTTTGGCCAAGGTCATCAGAGCCGCGCCATCCAATGCGAGCATCCGGACACCCTGGTCACGGGCGCCGAGTCGATCGTAGAACGCAAGCGCCTTCGTATTACTGTTGAGGACGCCCCACCATACCGACGTCCGCCCCTCGGCGATCGCCGCCTGTGCCACCGCGGCCATTAGGCGGCGTCCCAGGCCTAATCCCCGGGCGGCCCCGGCCACGTAGATATCGTGCAGCCAAAAGCTTTGTTCGCCGCTGTCGGTATCGAAGCTTCCTTCGTAGGCGGCATAGCCGATCAGGCCGGACTCGCCCTCCGCCACCAAGACGTCGAACACGGGTTGCGGCCCGAAAAACTGCGCCCGTACCGATTCGCTTGAGTAAGTGCTCTCGCCGAGCCCCTCATTGACGGAAAGCGCGTTCAGCATGCCCGCGAGCGCGTCGGCGTCGGCGTCCTCGACTTCGGCAGCGCGAATGCGGATCTGTTCGCCCGCCATGGCGCGCTACATCAGGCGCGACTGCGCGACCGCGGCCTCGATGAAGGAGATAAACAGCGGATGGGGATCGAGGGGCTTGGACTTGAGTTCCGGATGGAACTGTACGCCGATGTACCAGGGGTGATCCTTCAGCTCGGCAATCTCGGGCAGCTCGCCGTCCGGCGACAGGCCGGAGAAGTGCAGGCCGGCGCTCTCCAAGACCTCGCGGTAGTTGATATTGACTTCGTAGCGATGCCGGTGGCGCTCGCTGATCTCGGTCGTGCCGTAAATTTTATGGATTCGGCTGCCCGACTCGACTTTGCAATCATAGGCGCCCAGACGCATGGTGCCACCGTACTCGCTGTTGACGTTCCGGCGTTCGACGCGATCGCCCGCGGTCCATTCGGTGAGCAGGCCGACGACGGCATCCTCGCACGGCCCGAACTCGGTGGACCCGGCGCCCGGGATGCCGGACAGGTTTCTAGCCGCCTCGATCACCGCCATCTGCATGCCGAAGCAGATGCCGAAGTACGGCACCTTGCGTTCGCGGGCGAAGGTTGCGGCCGCGATCTTGCCCTCGGCGCCGCGTTCTCCGAACCCACCCGGCACGAGGATCCCGTGCACGTCTTCGAGGTGATGGATCGCGCCGTCGCTCTCAAAAATCTCCGAATCCAGCCAGTTGACGTTGACCCGGACATTGTTGGCGATGCCACCGTGAGTCATGGCCTCGGCCAGCGACTTGTAGGAGTCGAGCAGCGAGATGTATTTGCCGATGACGCCGATGGTGACCTCGCCATCGGGCTTGCGGATGCGCTCGGTGATCGTATCCCAACGCGACAGGTCCGGCGCGGGCCCCGCCAGGCCGAAGTGGCGGCAAACCTCGCCGTCCAGGCCTTCCTCGTGGTAGGCGCGCGGCACCGCGTAGATGGTGTCGACGTCGAGCCCTTGGATAACCGCGCTCGGCCGCACGTTGCAAAACAGCGCGATCTTGCGCTGCGCCTCGGCCGGAATGGTGCGCTCGGCGCGGCACACCATGATGTCGGGCTGGATGCCGACCGACTGCAACTCCTTGACCGAATGCTGAGTCGGCTTGGTTTTGAGCTCGCCTGCCGAGGCCAGGTAGGGCACCAGGGTCAGGTGGATGAAGATGCTGCGCTCGGGGCCGAGTTCGTTGCCCAGCTGGCGAATCGCCTCGAGATACGGCAGGCCCTCGATATCGCCCACGGTGCCGCCGATCTCGCAGACCACGAAGTCCTCGTCGCCGAGGTCGGCCCGGATGAACTCCTTGATTGCGTCGGTGACGTGGGGGATCACCTGGACCGTGGCGCCCAGATAGTCGCCGCGGCGTTCCTTGGCAATTACTTTGGAATAGATCTGCCCAGTGGTGACGTTGTCGGTCTTGCGCGTCGGCACGCCGGTGTAGCGCTCGTAGTGGCCTAGGTCGAGATCGGTCTCGGCGCCGTCGTTGGTGACGTAAACCTCGCCGTGCTGGTAGGGACTCATGGTCCCTGGGTCGACGTTGAGATAGGGGTCCAGCTTGCGCAGCCGCACCTTGAATCCACGCGCCTGGAGGAGTGCCCCAAGGGCCGCGGAGGTGAGACCTTTTCCGAGTGAGGACGTGACGCCGCCGGTGATGAAAATGAACCGCGTCATGGACCCGCACTATTGTCGGAACCGGCCCGGCGGGCAAGCCCCGGCACGGCCGAAATGGCAAATAATTTCATGATCGCGCCCCGGCCCCCCAAGATCGTGAGTATTCCCGACGATTCGGAATTCAGGCAATGCCGGAGAGCGGACCCCGGCACAAAATTGCTTCGGCCCGGGAATCGAGACCCGTTCGGAGGTTGGCCCGGTCTACTGGACCGGGACCGATGGGATCGCCGGTTCTTCTTGAGCCGGCACGCTGGCCGGCAACTCGTCTACGATCGAGCGCCGTTCGCCCGAGCCGCTCGCCAGGATCGTAAGCGTGATCGAGGTCAGCATGAAGCAACCGGCCAGGATCGCGGTGGCCCGGGTCAGCAGGTTGGCGGTTCCGCGGCCGGTCAGGAAACCGCCCATGCCGCCACCACCACCGCCGCCACCGCCGCCAATGCCCAAGCCGCCGCCTTCGCTGCGCTGGAGCAGCACCACGCCAATCATGGAAATGGCCAGCATCAAGTGGATCACCAGCAGTACGTTGCTCATCTCTATCGTCTCTCGTGCTTGGGCATTGCCACCCGCCGGCAACTCCGGACGGGCTTGCTGGGGTATTTAGTCACTTGCACTCCCAAATGAAAGCAATTTAGCCGGCGCTGGCCCCGATCGCCCAGAAATCCCCGGCATCGAGGCTGGCGCCACCGACCAAAGCGCCGTCGACATTGGCAACGGCGAGCAGTTCGGCGGCGTTTCCCGGCTTGACCGATCCACCATAAAGAATGCGCAGGGACCCGGCCGCCGCCGCCCCGCCGAAAAGCCGCTCCAAGAGCCCCCGGATATGGCCGTGGACCTCGGCCACGTCGGCTGGAGTCGCGGTCTGGCCGGTGCCGATGGCCCAGACCGGTTCATAGGCGATCACCATGCTGGCGCCGTCCACGCCCACCGGCAGGGAGCCGGTCACTTGGGCCTCGATCACCGCGAGCGCCTGCCCGGCCCGGCGCTGGGCCTCGGTCTCGCCGACGCAGACGATAGGTGTCATCCCCGCGGAAACCACCGCCTCGGCCTTGGCCCGCACAACTGCGTCATCCTCGCCATGGCCGGCGCGGCGCTCGGAATGGCCGACGATGACGTAGCGGCAGCCGGCGTCCGCCAACATCTCGGCGCTAACGTCGCCGGTGTAGGCTCCGGACCGGGCCGGGTGGCAGTCCTGGCCGCCGAGGGCGACCGCACTGCCTCGGAGCGCCTCGCCCACCGATCCCAACAGGGTCGCCGGGGGGCAGACCACCATATCGCAGCCGAACGGCCCGGTGGCGCGCCCGGCCAGGTCCCCGGCCAGGGCGGCGCCGCTTTCGCGCAACCCGTTCATCTTCCAGTTTCCCGCGATCAGCTTGCGCGCCATGACCCGCTTGATCCTTCTCCGCGCCCCGGGACACCCTGGGCGCGCCTACCTAACACAGTGCTGCGGGGCAGGCCAAGCGCGGGGAAAACCGACGGTTTTGAGGTGGATTTGCGTGTTGCCGGGGGGCAAGCGGCTTTCTAAGATGCGCCCGCGCCGGACCCGGGCGCCCGGAGCGCTCGCGCGAGCGGCCGCCCGGTGACCTGTTTCGAGGACCAGCAGACCGCCATGGCCGCCAGACCCAAGAACCTCATCGTCAAGATCACAACCTTCGTGCTGTTCGGCTTGCTGATCGCCAGCTTCGCGGTCTGGGGCATCGGCGACATCTTCCGCGGGTCGAGCCAGGTGAGCTCGATCGCCGAGGTTGGAGGCGAACCGATCCCGACGCGGGATTATACCCAGGCGCTGACGCGCGAGGTCAACCGGCTCTCGGCGCGGTTCGGCGGCCAGCTCGACATGGACCAGGCGCGCGCCTTCGGCATCCCGGAACAGGTGCTCAACGGGATGATCGGCCGCGCCCTGTTCGACCGCAAGGCGGCGGACCTTGGCATGCTCGTGACCGACGACCAGATTCGCCGCCTGATCGCCCAGCAGGATGCCTTCAAGAACGACCGCGGCGGCTTCGACCGCGCCCGCTTCGAGCAGCAGCTGCGCATTCTCGGCATGGGCGAAGGCGAATACGTGGAGACCCTGCGGCGCGACCTCATCCGGCAACAGCTCGCCGGCGCGGTCAGCGCGGCGGTCGTGGTACCGCGCCAACTGGTCGAGGCGCTCTACGGTTACCGCAACGAGCGGCGCGTCGCCCAATACGTCATGGTCCGCAACGACAGCATCACCGACATGGCCGCTCCCAACGAGCCGGCGCTGGAAGCCTTTCACAAGGAGTTCTCCGAGCGCTTCATGGCCCCGGAGCGGCGCACGGTCACCCTGGTCGAGTTGCAGGCCGCCGACTTGGCCACCGAGTCCGCGGTTTCCGAAGCGCAGCTACGCGAGGAGTTCGAGGCCCGCTTCGAGGACTTCGTGACGCCGGAGACACGCGGCCTCGAGCAGATCGTGTTCGAGAACGGGGACCAGGCCCGCGACGCCAGGACGCGGCTCGACGGCGGCGCCGACTTCGCCACCGTGGCC
>CAXMQD010000284.1:0-1863 GCA_964194965.1 uncultured Acidimicrobiia bacterium
TGGCGGCGCCTACGGGATCGCATGGGAGGGAAAACCAACATCCGATGTGGCCGCCATCAGTGTGGTCACGTCCGCCTTGGTGTCGTCGTAATCGACGATGGCCACGACCACGGCGGCCGCGCGCTCATAGGAAATATCGACATTCGTGACACCCGGAACACTGGCCAAGGTCCGTTTCACGATATACGGGCAACTGGCGCAGTACATATTCTCGACACGTAGCGTGGCCGTCCGTTCGGCCGCGACAGCAGGAACCGGCGGAACAACAGTCAACGTGAAAATGGCGCCAGCAAGAATCTGTCTCATAGGCATTGCTCTTGTTCCTCAAATATCGAGTAGCACCGGCGCGGCATAAGGAAACGCAACAGCCGCCGCCACCAAAACCGTCGCCACCCACAGGGCGGATTTCACCATGCGATTGGGCAGCGGCCGCGCGCAGGCGCTGCCATCCGCATAAGCCTTCTTCGGCTTCCAATAGACCAGGTAATAGCCGTATCCGAGGAAGCCGGCCGTGATCGGAATGATAATCGGCTGATAGGGCGTGAGCGCGGCGAGATTGCCAATCCATGCGCCGGTGATGCCCAGGCTGAACAACGCCAGGGGCAGGATGCAGCAGGACGCCGCCGTAATCGCGCCGAATATACCACCGACGGCGACCAGGCCTTGCCGCCGAGTTTCGTCAGTGTTTTCAAAGTCCTGCGTTTTGGCCTTTGTCTCTGCTACTGCCATGGTGGTAACTTAGGGTCTGTAGTAACTACAGGTTCAAGGAGAAATTTGGGCCATGGCGTTTGCGACAACTCCTGCCCCGATCACCCGCGGCAAGCTTGCCAAACGGTTCGGCTGCCACCTGGAAACTCTGCGTTACTATGAGAAAATCGGGCTTCTTCCGCCGCCCGCCCGCACGGAGGGCGGACACAGGCTCTACAAGATCGACGATCAGCGCCGCCTGCGCTTCATCCTGCGCGGGCGGGAGTTGGGCTTCAGCATCGCCGAACTGCGCGGGCTGCTTTCCCTGGTCGATTCCCACGTCTATACCTGTGGCGAGATTTTCGACCTAACAATCGAACATCTTGGAAGCGTCCGGGCGAAGATCGCCGATCTCAAGCGTCTCGAGCGCACGCTTGCGCGGATTTCCAGCGAATGCCACGGCGGTGCCGTCCCGGAGTGCCCGGTGATCGATACCTTGTGGGCGGACTGAGCGCGATTTTTCGGGGAAACAGCGTGTATGGCCGCTGTCTTGGGTTGCATTGCCGACGATTTTACCGGGGCGACCGACTTGGCCGGAACCCTGGTGCGCGCCGGCATGCGCAGCGTGCAGATGATCGGCGTGCCCGCGAGCCCGGCGGTGGCGATCGAAGCCGAGGCTGTGGTGATCGCGCTCAAGTCGCGCACCATCCCGGCCGACGAGGCCATCGCCCAGTCGCTCGCGGCGTTGGATTGGCTCCAGGCGGCGGGCTGCCGCCAGATCTTCTTCAAGTACTGCTCGACCTTCGATTCGACGGACGCCGGCAACATCGGCCCGGTCGCCGAGGCGTTGATGGCGGCGCTCGGCGCTGACTTCACCATCGCCTGCCCGGCGTTTCCCAAGAATCGGCGGACCGTGTTCAAGGGGCACCTCTTCGTCGGCGACGCGTTGCTGCACGAAAGCGGCATGCAGGACCATCCACTGACCCCCATGACCGATTCCAACTTGGTGCGGGTCCTGGCGCGTCAGTCGAAATTCGAGGTCGGCCTGGTTCCCTTCGACCGGGTGCGCGCCGGCGCCGGGGCAATCACAAAGGATTTCGCCGCACTCGGCGACGGCGGAGCGCGCATGGCGATCGTCGATGCGCTCGACGAAGACGACCTCATGCGCATTGGCGA
>CAXMQD010000285.1:0-2478 GCA_964194965.1 uncultured Acidimicrobiia bacterium
GCCGCCGAGCGGTTCGATCTCGTCCTTGATCATGGTCGCGACTTCGGCCTGCTTGACCTTGCGCACCTGCAAGATGGGGAAGCGCAGGATTCGGTCGCCCAATTCGTAGCGCAGTCGACGCAGCATGCGCTCGCCCATGCGCCCTTTGCTGGTATTGATGACGTATTTGAAGCCGCCGTTGACGAGCACCATCAGCAAGAACGCCACGCTGAGCGCGATCAGCAGGGTCGGCTGGTCCATCATGAAGCCGTCGAACAGCGGCACCGGCTCGCCGGTCATCATTTCGCCAAATGGCAGGTCGAAGGCTAGAAAGGGTTGCTCGGACGCGGGGCCGAAAAAACCCTCGCCCAAAATGCCCTCGTTGACGATGGTTTTGGGTAGCTCGAGGGCGACGAAATAGAACGGCAGAGACCCCAGCACCACGAGCAGAATCGAGATCTGTTCGGCCTTCGAGTAGTGCCAGATATATTTAAAGATATTCGGTTCCATGCGGCCCTATAGCGCCCAATTTCCCTCGAACGAGGCCGGTCACGGATGAACGCGGACTCGACCCGCTCCACACCCAGCCTCGGAACATCATCCCAAACCTTAAACCATGGCATCAGGCCGGTAAACAACGCCGCAATAGTCCGATGGCCCACGTTTTCGTGTTTTGGAAGGGGCCGCTTGACCCTTTGCGCCGCGCATGGACTGTGCCATAGTCCGGTCAAACCAGTGACTTAGACCCAGGTGCGGGCAGGGGGACGGCATGGCGCAGGGTCGCAAGAGCAAGCGGGTTCTCGTATACAGCCACGACAGTTTTGGCCTCGGCCATCTGCGCCGCTGCCGCGAGATCGCTCACAGTTTGGTCGGTTCCGACAGCGATATTTCGGTGCTGATCCTGTCCGGCTCGCCGATCATCGGCAGTTTCGATTTCCGGGCCCGGGTCGACTTCGTGCGCATCCCCGGCGTCATCAAGCTGCGTAACGGCGAGTACACCTCGCTGAATCTGCATATCGACACCGAGCACACCCTGGCGATCCGCAGCTCGATCGTGGAGCGCACGGCCCAGGTTTTCGATCCGCACTTGTTCCTGGTCGACAAGGAACCGCTCGGCCTGTGCGGCGAGGTGCGCGACACGCTGGCCATGATGAAGGCGCGCGGTACCGCTTGCGTGCTTGGTTTGCGCGACGTCATGGACGATCCGGTGCTGCTTGAGGCTGAATGGCGGCGCAAAAACGTCCTACCCACGCTCGAGGCCTTCTACGACGACATTTGGGTCTACGGACTGCCGCAAATCTGCGATCCCCTGGCCGGCATCCCCCTATCCACCTCGCTTCGCAAGCGGATAACCTACACCGGCTATCTGGGCCGTCACGTGTCCGAGGCGGCGCCGGTCTTCGTGCCCGAGAAGATCGACGATCCGTTCCTGTTGGTCACGGTTGGCGGCGGCGGCGACGGCGAGGCGATCGTCGACTGGGTGCTGTCCGCCTACGAGGCCGACCCGGACCTGCCCTATCCGGCGCTCCTCGTGCTCGGCCCGTTCATGGGCTCTCAGCACCAGGCGGATTTTCTGCGTCGGTCCAACCTCCTTCCCAACGTCGAGGCAATCACCTTCGACGCCCACATCGAGAGTTTGATGGTGCGCGCCAAAGCGGTGGTCTGCATGGGCGGCTACAACACTTTCTGCGAAGTGCTGTCGTTCGACAAACGTGCATTGGTGATCCCGCGCACCTTGCCGCGCAAGGAGCAGTTCATCCGTGCCACCCGGGCCCAGGAACTGGGACTCGCGCGCATGCTGGTCGACGACGGCCAGCGGGATCCACGCACCATGGCGACCGCCCTGCGCAACTTGCCACAACAGGCACTACCCTCTGGCGCGGTGGTGCCGGGCCTGTTGGACGGCCGCTCGAACGTGGTCAAGCTGGCCGACAAGTGGCTGGAGACCGATCGGGTCCGGCTCCAGGTCGCCAGTAGCGGACAGGGCGCGGGACAGGGCGCGGGGCGCGGCGGGGCGCGGGGCGCGGATTAACCCCGGTTTCGGGTATTCGGACTTCGTGGGTCCTTGGTATAGTCTCCGGCCATGACCGGCACCATCGCCATCGTGCTCAAGGGCTATCCACGCCTGTCGGAGACATTCATCGCCCAGGAAATCCACGCCCTGGAACGGCGCGGCTTGGCCTTGCGCATCTACTCGCTGCGCCACCCGACCGATCGCGCCACCCATCCGGTACATGGCGAGATCCGCGCGCCGGTCGCCTACCTGCCGGAGTACCTGGTCGACGAGCCCCGGCGCGTGTTGGCCGGCTGGCGGCGCGCGCGGCGGCTGAGCGGATACAAGCAGGCCCGGCGCACCTTCCTCAAGGACCTGGCGCGTGACCCCACGCCCAATCGCTTGCGGCGTTTTGGCCAGGCCTGCGTGCTGGCCGCGGAACTGCCCGAAAATGTGGTTTGGCTCTATGCCCATTTCCTGCATACGCCATCCTCGGTGACCCGCTA
>CAXMQD010000286.1:0-4036 GCA_964194965.1 uncultured Acidimicrobiia bacterium
ACGACCGCGAGCGGCAGCGCCCGGCCGCCGCGCCGCACCGCGACGAAATCGAGCCCGGCGCCGACCGCGAGCAGGCCGAGCGGCAACGCCCCGCGCGCCAGGATCCCCAGGATCTCGTCCAGGATCGGTGGCAACGCGAGCCCGGCCAGGTTGACCGCGGCGCCGGCCGCGCTCGCCAGGATGATCGGGTTCTTGAGGATCGCGCGCACCACCGCGCCGAGGCTGGGGCCCGAGCCCGAGGGCGCGCCGCTGCCGTGACGGGTCAGCACCGCGATGCAATAGACGTTGACGATCGGAGTCACGGCCGCGACCCAGATCGCCGCCGCCGCCAGGCCCTCGGATCCGAACAGCGCGAAGGCGGCGGAGAAGCCGATGTAGGTGTTCTGGCGCAGCGCGCCCTGGGCCAACGAGGTGAAGGCCGGCCCGTCCATCGCCAACACCGGGCGCAGCAGCGACAGCGCCAGCATCAGCGCGGCCGCGCCCGCGACCATGGCGAGTGCGAGCTCGCCGGCGGCCAATGCCGCGAAGTCGGCGGTGGCAAGCGTGGTGAACAGCAGTGGCGGGAACAGCACGAAGTAGACCAACCGCTCCGCGCCACGCCAGAAGTCCTCGCCGAGCATGCCCGAACGGCGCAAGGCCGCGCCCAGGAAGATCAGCGCGAAAATCGGCAGGGTGGCGAGGGCGACGGCGAGCACGGGCGGCTCAGCTCAGCTCTGCTTGCCGGGCCAGGGCGTCGAGGGCCCCTTGGAGGATGTAGGCGGCGGCCATCTTGTCGACCACCTGGGCCCGGCGGCGCCGGCTCATGTCGGCCTCGGCCACGAGCAAGCGCTCGACCGCGGCGGTGGACAGGCGCTCGTCCCAAAACGCGGCCGGCAGGTCGAGGCCGGCGATCTCCTCGAGGTTGCGCGCGAACTGACGCGCCGACTGGCAGCGTGGACCCTCGCTGCCATCCATGTTGACCGGCAGGCCCAGCACCAAGCCGCCAACCCGGCGCTCGGCGCAGATCGCCGCCAGCGCCGCCGCGTCTCCGCTGAATTTGGTTCGGCGTAGAGTTTCGAGCGGCGAGGCAACCGTGAGGCCACGGTCCGAAATCGCCAACCCGATCGTCTTCTCGCCCAGGTCGAGGCCGAGCAGGCGCGCACCCTGGGGCAGGCGTTCTTTCAGCTCGGCAAGGTTGGCGACGGTCATGGCCTGGATTGAGCCTCCAATAAATTGGGCACGTGCCCGGTTCCCGCATTACGTCGAATTTCCAGGCCCCGGTCCACCCCATGAGTGGCACCCGCCTGGCTTGCGGGTCTCCAGGCGCAATGCTAATTTCGCGCCGCCTTGCCGGCAAACCCACGCGCGGACGTATTTTCATTCGAAGAGGCCCTTCCTCATGGCGGTCGACAGAGCCACCGTGGCGCGGATCGCGAAGCTGGCGCGCATCCGCCTGCCCGAGCAAGATCTGGACCCGCTCGCCGGCGAGCTCAGCAACATTCTGACCTGGATCGAACAGCTCTCGGAGCTCGACACCGAGGGGGTCGCGCCCATGACCAGCGTGGTTGCCGTGGCGCTTCCCAAGCGCGCGGACGAGGTCACCGACGGCGGCTATCCGGCCAAGGTGGTGGGCAACGCACCCGAAAGCGCGCACGACTTCTTCGCCGTACCCAAGGTGGTCGAGTGATGGCGGGAGGTGCGGATCTCACCATCGCCGAGGCGCGCGACGCGCTGGCCAAGGGCGAGGTGAGCGCGCGCGAATTGGCCGGGGCACAGATTGCCGCGGTCGAGGCGGCGCGCCCGCTCAACGCCTTCATTACCGAGACGCCGGACCAGGCGCTCGAGATGGCCGAGGCCTCCGACGCCCGCCGGCGCGCCGGGGAGGCCGGCCTGCTCGAGGGCATTCCGCTCGCGATCAAGGACCTGTTCTGCACCGAGGGCGTGCCGACCACGGCCGGTTCGCACATTCTCGACGGCTTCACGCCGCCCTACGAGTCGACCGTCACCGCGAACCTGTGGCGCAACGGCGCGATCCTGCTGGGCAAGACCAACCTGGACGAGTTCGCCATGGGCTCGTCCAACACGACCAGTTACCACGGCGCGGTCGAAAGCCCGTGGCGGCGGCCGGGCGACAACCGGCCGCTGGTGCCCGGCGGTTCTTCCGGCGGTTCGGCGGCGGCGGTGGCGGCACGCGCGGCCCCGGGCGCGACCGGCACCGACACCGGCGGCTCGATCCGCCAGCCGGCCGCGTTCTGCGGCATCGTCGGCATGAAGCCGACCTATGGCCGCTGCTCGCGCTGGGGCGTGGTCGCCTTCGCCTCCTCGCTCGATCAGCCCGGACCGCTGACGCGCACGGTGCGCGACGCCGCGATCATGCTCGGCGCCATGGCCGGGCACGATCCCAAGGATTCGACCAGCGTCGATACCCCGGTGCCCGACTACGAGGCGGCGCTGAGCGGGGATATCCGCGGGCTTAAAATCGGCATCCCCAAAGAATACCGCCTGGACGGCACGCCGCCCGAGATCGAGGCGCTGTGGCAGCAGGGCATCGACTGGCTCAGGCACGCGGGCGCGGAGATCCGTGACATCAGCCTGCCGCACACCTCTTACGCGCTGCCGGCGTACTACATCATCGCCCCCGCCGAGGCGTCGTCGAACCTGGCGCGCTACGACGGCGTGCGCTATGGCCTGCGGGTGCCCGGCGCCGACCTGACCGAGATGTACGAGAACACGCGGGGAGAGGGCTTCGGCGCCGAAGTCAAGCGGCGCGTGCTGATCGGCACCTATGTGCTCTCGGCCGGCTATTACGACGCCTACTACAACAAGGCGCGCCGGGTGCGCAGCCTGATCCTGCGCGACTTCACCGAGGCCTTCGACACGGTCGACGCGATCCTGACCCCGACCGCGCCCTCGGAGGCTTTCGCGGTCGGCGAGAAGATGGACGACCCCATCGCCATGTATCTGAACGACGTCTTCACCGTGCCGGCCAGCCTGGCTGGGCTGCCGGCCATTTCGGTGCCGGCCGGGCTGGGCGCGAGCGGCCTACCCCTCGGCCTGCACCTGATCGGCCGCGCCTTCGACGAGGAGACCCTGTTCCGGACCGCGGGCGTGCTGGAGGCCGCCGCCGGCTTCGACGCCGTGCCTCAGTTCGTCGCGGATGGGAGGTAACCGGCCATGACCGACGCCAACGGTGGCCTCATCAAGGGCAAGACCGGTGATTGGGAGATGGTCATCGGGCTCGAGGTGCACGCCCAGGTGACCAGCCAGTCCAAGCTGTTCTCCGGCGCCGCCACCGCCTTCGGCGCCGCGCCCAACAGCCAGGTCTCGCTGGTCGATGCCGCCATGCCCGGCATGCTGCCGGTGATCAACGGCCACAGCGTCGAACAGGCGGTCAAGACCGGTTTGGCGTTGAACGCCGAGATCAACCTGACCTCGGTGTTCGAGCGCAAGAATTACTTCTATCCCGATCTGCCCCAGGGCTATCAGATCTCCCAATACCTGCAGCCGATCGTCGGCGAGGGCACAATCGAACTCGACCTGCCCGACGGCGCGACCAAGCGGGTCGGCATCGAGCGCCTGCACATGGAGCAGGACGCGGGCAAGTCCCTGCACGATCAGCATCCGACCATGACCTACGTCGATCTCAACCGCGCCGGCGTCACGCTGATGGAAATCGTCTCCAAGCCGGACATGGGATCGGCCGAGGAGGCGGCGGCCTTTGTGGCCAAACTGCGCGCGATCATGCGGTACCTGGGGACCTGCGACGGCAACATGGAGGAGGGCTCGCTGCGCTGCGACGTCAACCTCTCGATGCGCCGGCCGGGCGCGGCCTTGGGCACCCGCACCGAGACCAAGAACGTCAACTCGATCCGCTTCGTCAAGCAGGCTATCGAGTACGAGGCCCGGCGCCAGGTCCAGGTGCTGGAAGACGGCGGCGAGATCGTCCAGGAGACCCGGCTGTTCGACGCCGACAAGGGGGTCACGCGCGCCATGCGCTCCAAGGAGGAGGCTCACGACTACCGCTACTTCCCGGACCCGGACCTGCTGCCGCTCGAGC
>CAXMQD010000287.1:0-4100 GCA_964194965.1 uncultured Acidimicrobiia bacterium
GAGCCGAGCTTTTCGGGCGCCACGAACCAGTCCACCGTGGCATCGGCGCGCAGCAGCGCAAATGACAGCGGCAACGGCGTGCACGGGACGTCGCCGCCACGCAGATTAAGCAACCAGGCGATGGAATCCGGCAAGGTCAGCGCCGCCGTCGCCAGTCCTTTGGCCGCCAGGTCCCCGGCCAGTTCGGCGCGCTTGTCGGCCGAGGCGCGCCCGGCAAATTCCAACGGATGAGGCAGGATCGGCGCGCGCGGCGGCGGCGGACGCCCGGTCCAAACGGCATCCAGCGGATTGTCGTCGACCGCCACCAGCGTGCCACCAGCCGCTTCGGCGGCCTTGCGCAGGCGTTCCATCTGACGCTCGCTGTGGAGCCAGGGGTCGCAGCCGAGCTTGCCACCCGAGCCGAGGTTGGCCTCGATCCAGGCCGCCGGCGGCTCCTCGATCAGGTGCCGATAGTCGAAGCAGGCGCCATCGACCTGGTCGCGGACCTGAAGGGTGTAACGGCCGTCGACGAAGACGGCGGCCCGCGCGCCCAGCACCACCGCGGTCCCGGCCGAGCCGGTGAAGCCGGTCAGCCAGGCCAGGCGCTCGGAGGCGGCGGCCACGTACTCGCCCTGGTGCTCGTCGGCGCGCGGCACCACGAAGCCATCCAGGCCGCGGCGCGCCATCTCGGCGCGCAAAGCCGCCAGCCGGGCTGTCATTTCAGTCGCAGACACTTCGGTCACTCGTCACCATCTCCTCGTCTTCGCCGTCATCCCGGGCCGGAGGTTAACCTTCCGGTACCCATACGCAAATTGCAATGCTGCGGTGCAGAAATCCCGCTCCTGCGATGATCGTCCCGGCCCTATGTTCCGAATCGAAGCAAGGACGCCGAGACGAACACCCCAGAGACCCGCCCCGGGCGTCGATCGAAACTCTGGATGATGGAGACAAGACATGTCCCGTATGAACGAAATGAACCAAGCGCTGCGCCGCCAATCGCCCCGCTCCCGGTGGCTGCTTGAGCTGGCCACGCCGTCGGTCGCCCTCGGACGGGGCCTGCCGCGCAACGAGTTCGCGGCTCAGCTACGCGCCGCCAATGTCAACCGCCCGGGCGCCGGAATCGTCGAGGCCCTGAACCGGGCGATGAAGCGGCGCCATACCGCAAACCTGCTCAAGCAGCTCGACACGCGCCTGCTCGACGACATCGGAATCACACGCGGCGAAATCGACGTCATCGCCACCAAGGCCGCCGCCGAGACGGCCGCTCGCGAAGGATTGACTGCCATGCCCCGCATTGCCTCGCTGGCCAAGCTGCCGGCCGCGATCTGGACCGGTCTGACGGACGCCTACCGGCGCCAGGCCACCATCGTGGCGCTGCAGCGCCTCTCCAACCACACCCTGGCCGACATCGGCATCGAGCGCGGGCGCATTCCCCAAACGGTCGACACCATGATGGCCCAGGTTAAGGCCGAGACGGCCCCGGTCCGGACCGTCACCGCCGCCCAGCCCATTCAGCCGGCGCCCGCCGTGACGCCAGCTGCCAACATCACTGCCGCGCCGGCCCGCCAGGCGGCCTGACCCGGCAACTTAGATATCCTCTCCTGCCCTTCGTGCGGCGGCCCCCCCCCCGGGCCGCCGCATTTTTTACATCTGGAATAGGGCGAACGATCCGGCGAGCACCAGCAGGGCGCCGGTGACACGCCCGCCGCGCGCGCCGAACGGCAACACCTTCTCGAGCAGCACGAAAACGGCGATGGCGGCGACCCAAAGCAGGTTCATCACACCGCCCACCAACAGCAAGCCCATCAACAACCAGCAGCAGCCGACGCAGAAGGCGCCGTGCTCCAGGCCCATGACGAAGGCGCCGCCCGGGCCCTCGCGCCGGTGGTGGACGATGAAGTGGATCGGCGAGCGGCAGTGCCGGAGGCAGGCCTGCTTGAGCGGGCTCCACTGATAGAGGCCGGCCACCACCAGCAGCCCGCCACCCAATAGGGGGCTGGTGCCGACCATCATCGGCGACAGCAACGCGGCCTGCTCCAGGCCCCACTGCAGCACGGTGGCGCCCAACGAGAACACCGACCAGACCGCCAGGTAACCGGCCACGAAAACGCCGACCGGGGCAAAGGTTCGTCCCTGCGCGGCCTGCTTGCGGCAGACCGCGGCGAACAGCAGTATCATCGGCGCCGCGCTCGGCAGCATCATGGCGACCATCATCACCGCCCACATCAGGAACATGAGCAGGAAGTCGAGCCCGGTCCAGGGTTTGATTTGCATGGCCGCCGCCAGGGCGCCGGCGTCCATGGGTCCGCCCATCTCCGCCGCCGTGATGAAGAGGTACGCCCAGGCCAGGCCCGTCACGCCAGCCAATCCGGCCAGCACAACGGCCCGGTCGCGCTTGACCAGAGTTTCCAGGGTCGAAGATTCGCTCACGCCGCCTCACTCATCGATCTCGGCGATGCCGATGATATCAGCTTTCGCCGCGAAAGAATGGGCCGCAGCACGCCGAATCGCGCGGTTTCGCGCAGCCGTTAGGCTTCAAGCACCAGGGTGACCCAGCCGCCAAGCGGGATCCGGCGCGCGAGCGAAAGCGGCGCGTGGGCGGCAATCACCGCGCCGGCTTGATCTTCGAGCAGGCCGGAGAGCACCGCCACCCCACCAGGCGCGAGATGGCGCTTGAGATCGGGCGCCATGGCCTCAAGCGACCCGGCCAGGATGTTGGCGGCGATCAGGTCGAAGCTGGCCTCGGCGCCGAACGCCGCCGCATCGTAGCCCTCGCCCTGGCGCGCCGAGACCAATCCGCCGACGCCGTTGGCCACGGCATTGCCGGCCGCGGCCCGCACGGCTTGCGGATCGTTGTCAACGGCGCGCACCGGACAGGCCCACAGCTTGGCGATGGCGATGGCCAACAATCCCGAGCCGCAGCCCATATCGAGGGCCCAAGCGGGGGCACAAGCGGGGGCCCAAGCGGGAGCCCTGGCGGGCTGGTGAATCTCGGCCAGACCGGCGAGCGCCAAAAGGCAACCCAAGGTGCTCTCGTGGCGGCCGGTACCGAAGGCAGGCCCGGCCTCGATCAGGATCGGGATGCCGCCCGCGGGCGCGGGCGCGCTGACATGGGCGCCGTGAACGTAGAACGGCCCGGCCTGGATCGCGGGCAGCGCCTTGTGGCTCTCGGTGACCCAATCGATGTCCGGCAGGCGTTCGACCCTGGCCTTGGGAACCCGGACCCCGGCGAGCAGCGCGGCACCGGCCAGCAGCGCGGTCAGGCGTGGGCGCTCCGGCTCCGCGTCCAGGTAGACCTGCAAGCCGACCTCGGCTTCGGTTCCGGCGGCATCGGGGGCGTCGGTCACGACCGCCCCGCCCAACTCGGCCAGCGCCGCCTCGAAGGCCGTCACGGCGGGCGCGGGAATGGAAATATCGAGCCGCCAGACCGCTTGGCCAGTTGTCATGCCCGGGCTTGACCCGGGCATCCAGGCCAACCTAGCAAAGTGATCACGGTCATTGGCATATTCCGCCCGTCTTCACGGTCTAGTTGGCCCCTCGGGTCAAGCCCGAGGGTGACAACAAAGGATTGCGTGTTGGCCGTCCAAGGGGAGGTGATCGGATGATTTTTGGCAAGTACGGAATTATCCGGCCTGGTCCTCGGGCACGACGAAACTGGCGATGACCTTTTTTCGACCCGCTTTGTCGAAGGCGATGTCGAGACGGTCGCCGTCGGACGCCTCGACCGTGCCGTAGCCGAACTTGCGGTGAAACACGCGCGCGCCGCGGGTGAAGGTGCCGGGAGCGGCGCTCTCGACCAGGGTGCCGGCGCCCTCCAGCGTCAAATCGCCGCGGGCACGGCGTTGCCGCGCCCGCGCCATGCCCGGGCTCCAGCGCGTGGCGCCGGACTCGGACAGCCCCGATAGGCCGCCGCCGCTGTCGAAGCCGGGCTCCGCGACGGCGCCGCCGTAGAGGCCCTGGTCACTCTCCATCTCGATCTGCTCCTTGGGCAGTTCGTCGAGGAAGCGCGACGGCAGTGCCGGGGTCCAGGAGCCGTGCAGGAGCCGGTTGGCGGCGAAGCTGAGGATCACCCGCTTGCGCGCCCGGGTCAGGCCGACGTAGGCCAGGCGCCGCTCCTCCTC
>CAXMQD010000288.1:0-2588 GCA_964194965.1 uncultured Acidimicrobiia bacterium
AGCGCCATGCCGAAGGCCGTACCCCGGCTGACGCCGGAACCGTTATATCCGCCCGCGAGATAAATATTGTCCCGTTGGCGACCGAAAAAATTGGTGCCGTTGCGGCTGATCCCTTCGACACCGGACCAGGCATAGTCGAACTCTACATGGGCCAGTTTCGGAAATCGCTTCTCGAACCCGGCCCGATGGATGGATTGTCGATGGGTCAACTGCCTATCGGACAGCAATGCGGCGCCATTGTACTCCGCCGCGTTGCGCAGGCATATTCGCCGGTCCGCCGTCAGCCGCACGGTCGCGCCGGCGCCGTGTAGCGAGAGAACCCCCCATTCTTTCCGGCTGCCGAGCCTGGCAAGCTCATCATCGGTTAAGGTCCGTGTGAAACTGCCCGACAAGGTGCTGCCGATCAGATAGCGGCACAGATAGCCAAGTTTCGCCGCCTCGTAGTTGATCGCCAAAACAAGTTTATCGGCCCGCACTTCGCCATTTGGCAGGTGGACGATGAGCGGTATGCCATTCTCGATCCTGATCACCGGGCTTCGTTCATGAAGTCTGACATTGGCGGGCAAATTGTCAGCCAGCCCGCGCACCAAGGCCGCCGGTTGCAGGAGCGCCCCCTTGTGGACGTGAACGCCGGTTAGGTAAAGGGTGGTGCCCAGACGCGCGTTCAATGCCTCCGCATCAAGTGGCGTATGGGCGATCTCCATGGCATCAAGATAACGCAGGAAATTGCGGCATTCGTCAATTGCCGGCCGATCAGCGGCGGCATGGTGAAAGCCGTCTTCCTGCCATTGGCAGTCAATCGCGTACGTGGCGACTTGCACTCGCAACAGATCCAGACCGGCTTGATTGATGCGATTGACCCGACGATAGTTCGCCATCTCGTCGGCCTCAAGGCCGCCACCGAAATGACTGACGGCGACGGCAAAACCGGAATTGCGCCCCGAGGCCCCCTGGCCAACCAAACGCGCATCCAGCAGCATAATCTCATGATCGGGGTGGAGCTCGGCCAGACGGCGGGCGCTGGCCAGACCGGTCACCCCAGCCCCGATTACCGCCCACGAAACCCTGTGAGCTCCACTTAAAGGCGGGCTCGCCTGCCGTTCCGGCAGGAGTTCCGCCCAGCCATGTCGATCCGTCGGAAAATTACCGTTGCCTAAAGTCATGGATAAAGCCGACATTCCCCAGATAACCTTCAAGTTCATGGCGACTATAGGTCAATGAATGGTCCCAAGCTCGCGGAATCGCCATAGGGGCGTGCGCTTCTCGGTCGTCCCAGCGGGCTTGACGATGAACCTGCATTTGCACCTCGCGCGTGAGGTTATGCGCCAAGAGGGCACAGAGGAGGTAGTGTCCCTCCCGAACACTCGAACACACTGATTTCTCGATAAATCCTGGCTCGCGCCGTGGACTATTCAGGCGGCTTGCCGATTGCCGATGCGCCTGCCATCGTCCCCCAAGGTACCCTCGGTCCAAACGTGTCATGCGATCACTCTGTCTCGCCCTCGTTCACCTCCTGTCCACTGCGTTCCGCCACCGGGGCTCTCTTCAGCTCGAAATCGTTGCGCTTCGACACCAACTCTCCGGCTACGAACGAACTCGGCCGCGGCGGTTGCCAATCGAACCGGGCGACCGTGTGCTTTGGTCGTGGCTCGCGCGCCTCTGGCCTGCATGGCGCCAGGGACTCCAGTTCGTCCGGCCGCGGAGCGTGCTCGAGTGGCAGAAGCGTCGCTTCCGGGACCTGTGCGTCGCGAATTGTTATGCATGCCGCGATGGGGAGCTGGACGAGTCCGTGGCAATGTGACTGCCAGGTGATGTGGGAGATGTTGGGGCGCCGGGTAGCGGCGCCGCCACGCGAGGTGGGTCATCTGCTCGGCCGGTACCCGCTTGGTGACCGTGGTGAATCCAGCCGTGGCCACCGGGGAGGACCGTAGCGAATCCCCGCCGGGGTTTTGGATCAATACCCGATAGCCTCGCGGGCGGTGCCATTGATCGATTCCGACGCCTTGGAAAACGTGCGGTCCGGCGCCGTAGTGGTGCTTCTCAGCTTCTAACCTTAGCCCATGGGGCCCCTCACCCACAAGCTCCTGAGAGTCTTCCACACCAGCTTCCCCGATGGGAGCTGCACCAGCTCTTCGTTCGTCACTCTCCTCCTGAAATCCGGTCCAATTATCGTGACAAATCGAGGTATGACCCTTACAGAATTCTACCAGCAGAATTCCCGGAGACTAAGACATCAGTTCGGCAAGGGAGTTCGAGAACTCCAAGGAGTCCAAAGAGTATACGGGCGAACTCTACCGAATGTTTGCAAATTGGAAAACACTTCGTCTTCGCGAAAGCGTACAATGACATCATCGTGACAAACGGCGGGGTTGAGTCCGTCCCCCGTTACCAACCAACGATTCATGGAGGAGAGACATGAGCAGCCGAGACGAATACCTGGGAAAATTCAAGGCGAAGCCGCTCAAAGGGACAAGGGAATCACGCCGGAAGGAGGCCGACCGTCAAGCCATAGAACGAGGCGAAGACGAAGGCATGATAGTTGGTCCAGAGTAAACAACTGCCCTACGGCGCGCGCAAGAGCCATTGTC
>CAXMQD010000289.1:0-4412 GCA_964194965.1 uncultured Acidimicrobiia bacterium
TCGATGCGCGCGGTCAGAATGCGGATCCACAGATCGCGCGCCTTGATCTTGCGGATGATCGCGCCGTCCTTGGGGCTGGTGAGCGGCCACTCGGCGTCCGCCTCGACCGCGCGCATGAAGGCGTCGGGCACCACCACGCCGTGATGCAAATTCAGCGCCTTGCGGTTGGGATCGCCGCCGGTCGGCCGGCGGATTTCGATGAATTCCTCGATCTCCGGGTGCGAGACCGGCATGTAGCAGGCCGCCGAGCCGCGCCTGAGCGAGCCCTGACTGATCGCGAGGGTGAGGGAATCCATGACCCGGATGAAGGGGATCACGCCCGAGGTCTTGCCGTTGTGCCCGACCCGCTCGCCGATCGAGCGCAGGTTGCCCCAATAGCTGCCGATGCCGCCGCCGCGCGCGGCCAGCCAGACGTTCTCGTTCCACAAGCCCAGAATGCCGCCGAGCGAATCGTCGGCCTCGTTGAGAAAGCAGGAGATCGGCAGTCCGCGCGTGGTGCCGCCGTTGGACAGCACCGGAGTCGCGGGCATGAACCAAAGCCGCGAGATGTAGTCGTAGAGCCGCTGGGCGTGGTCGGTATCGTCGGCGAAATGAGCCGCGACCCGGGCGAACAGGTCCTGGAAGCTCTCGCCGTTCATCAGGTAGCGGTCCGACAGCGTCAACTTGCCGAATTCGGTCAGCAAATCGTCGCGCGTGCGGTCGATGCGGACCGTGATACCCCGTTCGTTTTGAAAAACATCGCGGATCTGTCCGTTGCTCAGGACCGCTTCAAGCGAATTCTCGGACTCCGCGCTATTCGGGGCGGCGCTATTCGGGGCGGCGCCATTCAGGTTCGCGCCGTTCGGGGTTTCGCGGTTCGGGGTTTCGCGATTCGGGGCCGGACCATATGCGGTCGCCTGCGCCGCGACGGTATCCTTATCCACAGGACCGGCGTCCGGCGTAACCCCTTCGAATTCCCAGAGACTTCCCGTAGCTGACATGCGCCCCCCCGGCTTGTCCACAGCTGTGGACCGAACAATATGTGGAAAACCACAAGATATTGCGCCCGCTTTCCGGCAACATACCATAAATTGTGGCACTGTCGACTAGAACAGAACAGGAACATAAGCAGCTTAGCGGAGCTTCCGAAAAGAGGCAACGGAATCCGAGGCGGAGCCTGCGGCGGTGGCCGCGCCGCGTCATTTTTTTTCCATGCATTGCGTGGCATTGCGTGTGAAACCCATCCAGTGGCCTTCGCCAATGACAGATCGGGGCAGGCTCCTCGCCGCGGGTCCGTCGTGCTAAATTCGCGGGCTGAAATGTTCGCTCCCGTACCCATATTTCGAATCCGGGGGCGGCACCATGCCGATGAGGTAAAATATGCAGGACGTCGATACGCTGGCCGAGAACCCATCCGCCCGGGCACACGAGGGATACCGGCTATCCTTGGAGTCCGAACCGCGCCGGATTCGCGCGGAGTTTCGGGGCGAAACCATCGCCGACAGCAACGCCGTATTGGTGATGCACGAAACCCGTCTGGCCCCGGTGTTTTATTTTCCGCGCGCCGACGTGCGCATGGAATTTTTGACCAAGAGCGATCGCACCACCCATTGCCCGTTCAAGGGTAACGCGTCCTATTGGACCATCCGGGTCGGCGAGAAATCTGTGGAAAACGGGGCCTGGAGCTACGAGACGCCCTATGACGAGTCGTCCAGCGTCGAGAAGTATATCGCTTTCGATTGGCGGGCGATCGACACCTGGTATGCGGACGATACGGTTATCGCCGAACAGCCGCGCGACGAGGCGGTGGCAAAAGACAATCCGTTGGTGAATTGGCTGGTGCGCGACGCCTGGATGTCGAAATCGTCCCGGGACTTGGTGATGCGGTTCTCGGACGCCATGATCGCGGCCGGGCTTCCGTTGTGGCGGATTCGGCTTCTCGTCCGCACGATGAATCCCTTGCTGTTCGCGCTCGTCTATTCCTGGCAGCGCGATGGTACCGAGGTTAAGCTATTCGAAGTCTCGCACGAGACCTTGCAAGGCGAGCAGTACCGCAACAGCCCGTTCGCATTGGTGATCAACGGCGAGGGCGGCGTGCGCCGGCGATTGGAAGGGCCCAACGTGCGGTTGGATTTCCCGATCCTCGAGGATCTCGTCGCCGAGGGCGCCACCGACTACGTGGCCATGCCGCTTCGGTTTTCAGATGGGCAACTCAACATACTCACGCTGGTGTCGGATCGGCCGGGCGGGTTTTCCACCGAGGCGTTAGGCCAGATCTATGAAATCTTGCCGACGCTGAGCCGACTGTTCGAATCCCACGCCCTGCGGCTCTCGTCCTCGACCTTGTTGCGCACTTATTTGGGTGCCGACGCCGGTCAGCGGGTTATGGACGGGCTGGTCAAACGCGGCGACGGCGAAGATATCCACGCCGCGATCTGGATCACCGACCTGCGCGAATCGACCTCGCTCGCCGCGTCGCTGTCGCGGGAGGATTATCTGTCCTTGCTCAACCGCTATTTCGACAGCGTGGCGGGTGCGGTGCTCGACCATGGCGGCGAGGTGCTGAAGTTCATCGGCGATTCGGTACTGGCGATATTCGCCATCGACGATCCGGACCAGAAGGAGCCGGAAGCCTGCGCGCGCGCGTTGGCGGCGGCGGCCGCGGCGTCGCGGCAATTCGCGGCGGTCAACGAGGAGCGCGCGGCGGACGGCGCGCCGGCGCTGGGATTCGGCATCGGCCTGCATCGCGGCGATCTGACCTACGGGAATGTCGGGACGTCCAAGCGGCTCGATTTCACGGTGATCGGCTCGGCGGTCAACGAGGCGTCCCGCATCGAAAGCCTGTCGAAGACGCTCAACCGTCAAATTCTGATTTCGGCCGCGTTCCGTGAAAGTGTGCCGGACTCCCTGATATCCCTGGGTCACCACGCCTTGCGCGGCGTGACCGGAGAGCGCGAGATATTCGGATTGCCGGCGGCCTAGTCAACCGGGAACGCCTCCCTGCGCGCCACGCCCAAGCGCCCCGCCATCGCCCGCCTCAGCCACGAGGGCAACTCCTTCTCGCCGGTGCGCACCGGGACCGGCGGCGCTCGATCTCGCCGAGCTGCCGTTCCGCCAAGTGCCGCCCACCCACCTGCCGCCTTACGGCGCTTGAGGTCGGGAAAGCGGCGGTGTTTGATGGCTGCCGAAGGAGCCTGATCGGATCATGTGTGGACGCTACTCCCTGACGTCGCCGACCGAGGCGGTGCGGCGGATGTTCGATTTTCCCGAGCAGCCCAACCTGGCGGTGCGGGTCAACATCGCGCCGAGCCAGGACGTGGCCGCCGTGCGCTTGGGAGCGGACGGCGCCAGCGCGCGCCATTTCGCCTGGCTGCGTTGGGGTTTGATCCCGTCTTGGGCCAAAGAGCCGGGCATCGGCAACCGCATGATCAACGCGCGCGCCGAGACCATCGCGGAGAAACCGGCTTTTCGCGCCGCGTTCCGCCGGCGCCGCTGCCTGATCCCGGCCGACGGCTTCTACGAGTGGAAGACCGAGCGGGGCCGCAAGCAGCCCTACCGGATCGCCTTGGAGGGCGGCGCGGCCTTCGCCTTCGCCGGGCTTTGGGAACGCTGGGAGGGCGCCGGAGAGGCTGGCGCGGTGGAAAGCTGCACCATCGTCACCACCGAGGCCAACGCGCGGCTCAAGGCCATCCACCACCGCATGCCGGTGATCCTAGCGCCCGGGGCCTACGAAGCCTGGCTCGACCCGGCGACCCCCGGCGCCGAAGCCCAGGCGCTGCTGCGCCCGGCGCCTTCGGAGTGGTTCACCGCCTATCGGGTGTCTCCGAAGATCAACAGCCCGGCCAACGACGATCCCGCCCTGATCGCGCCCCTCGACGAGGCCGATGAGGCGCCGGAACCCCCGGACCCGCAGCCGCAACTGCTCTGAACCCGGTGTTTTTGGTCCGCCGCCGCGAGACCGCGCGGCGTCTTTCAAGTATTTTATACAAAACTATCTATAATTACACAATAATATTCATGTAATCCTAAGTATTATTGCCAAAACCTTAAGTAATAAATGAAAATATGCATTGCGGGCGCTCGGCCCGGCTTGTGTGGTGCACCAGAACAAGGAGTTTTCGAATGATTCGTAACAAGCAGGCCGGAAAGGCCCGCCTGATGACGGCGGCCAGTATTCTCACCTTGACGCTGGTGGCGCTGCCGTTCGAGCCCAGCCTCGACGGCGTCGCCGTCGACGGCACGGCGGCCCATGCCAAGGGCAACGTCGGCGGCCACGGCGGCGGCAATAGCGGCCACGACACTGCCTCGGCTGCCGGCTCGGCTGCCGACTCGGACCGGGGCCATGGCAAGGCCGGCGCGCCGGGCCAGAACAAAGACGGCGCGGGCGAATTCGCCGCGGCCGGGGATATCGGCGAAGAGGGCGTTATCGGGAA
>CAXMQD010000290.1:0-8267 GCA_964194965.1 uncultured Acidimicrobiia bacterium
CGTCGAGAAAGAGCCGATAGAAGGCGTTGCCCACATCGTAGTGGAACTGGATATAGCTCTTTTCATCGCGTCCCGCGCGGCCGGTGCCGACCTCGCCCTTGCCGTAGCCGCGGCCGCGCTCCGGCTTGTCCGCCTTGACCAGGAAAAACGGCAAGATGCACTTGAACAGATGCCATTTATTGAGTTGCTTGAGCTCCGAGCGAGTCCGTTGGAAAGCCAGCAGGTTGCCGAGATCGATCAGAGTTCCGCCCTCGAAGTCGATCTGGCCGTGCAGGTAGTGGCGCAGCACCCGGTCGAGGGTCGGCCACCGAAGAATCGAAGAGATCACTCCGGGACTGGAGATCGATAGGGTCAGATCGCCGGTCACGTTTCGCCCGAGCGGAATGCGCGAGCCGTCCCAGAGCCGGATCCAGAGATCGAGATCGAGACCAGATCCGATCTGCTCGATGGCCTGGCGCGCGGCCAAGGCCAACCGCCGTGATTTCTCGCCGTTGATGGATGCTACCGTCATCGATTCCCTCGGCTGGAGCGCCGAGCCCACCCGGTGTTTACGACTCTATAGCCGACATTCCCCAGATGACATCCAAATTCGTGGATTTTGCACGACCATTCCACCGCCAAGGGAACTGCATCCCTTTCGCAGCCATCCGATCGTCTGATTTTGGACCTCCAGGGCGCCGACGAATGACCGCTTGTGGCTCGGACTCGCGATTCCGGCCATGTGCGAGGCACGTCTGGAGTTGCCCTAGATTCGAACATTCCGTCAATAATGTCCGCGTCGCGCCGTCAACGCGCCAATACTCGAACCAAAGCACCACCTCCGGCTCGAAGCCTCCGGCGGTGACGCCGAGCCCCGGTTCGGCAAAGCTTGGGTGCGTCTCAGTCCTGGTCGCGGACCGCGACGTAGGAGCCGGGCGCGTCCTCGATGACCTTGAGTTTGCGATCGCCGGGCACTCGGGCCGCGACCTTGCCGCCGCCGTACTTCGCCGCCCACTTGGACCAGGTTGGCCACCAGGAGCCGGTATGTTCCTTGGCGCCCGCGAGCCAGGTCTTCGGATCCTTCGGGTTCTTCGTGTTGGTCCAGTGGGAGTACTTGCCCGCCGCCGGCGGGTTGACCACGCCGGCGATATGGCCGGAGGCGGCGAGCACGAACTTGACCGGGCCGGAGAACAGCTGGGTCGCGGCATAGGTCGAGGCCCAGGGCGCGATGTGGTCTTCCTTGGCGGACAGCATGAACGCCGGCGTCTCGATCGTGGTCAGGTCGATGGCGACGCCGTCGAAAGTCAGACCACCCGGCTTCACCAGCAGGTTTTCTTGGTACATGTTGCGTAAGTAGTAGCTGTGCATGGCTGCCGGCAGACGCGTCGAGTCCGAGTTCCAATACAACAAATCGAACGGGAAGGGGTCCTTGCCGAGCAGGTAGTTGTTGACCACGAACGACCAAATCAGGTCGTTGGCGCGCAGCATGTTGAAGGTCGTCGCCATATGGGCGCCCTCGAGATAGCCCTTCTTCGCCATCTGGCGCTCCAGGCCGGCCAACTGCTCCTCGTCGACGAACACGCCGAGCTCGCCCGGTTCCTCGAAATCGGTCAGCGCGGTGAGGAAGGTTGCGCTGGCGATACGGGCGTCGCCCTTGGCCTTCATGTAGGCGAGCGTTACCGAGAGCAGGGTGCCGCTGAGGCAGTAGCCGATGACGTTGGCCTGTTTCTCGCCGGTCGCCTTCTCGATCGCCTCCAGTGCGGCCAACGGGCCCTCGATCATGTAGTCCTCGAAGGATTTCCGGGCGAGTTCCCGGTCGGGGTTGACCCAGGATACCACGAACACCGTAAAGCCTTCCGCGACCGCCCACTTGACGAACGAATTCTTCTCGCGAAGGTCGAGGATGTAATACTTGTTGATCCATGGCGGCATGATCAGCAGCGGTCGCTTGTGAACTTTCTCGGTGCTTGGCTCGTACTGGATCAACTGCATCAGGTCGGTCTGATAGACCACTTTGCCCGGCGTGATCGCGATGTTATGGCCGAGGTCGAAAGCCTCCGAATCGGTCATCTTGATGGCGAGACGGCCCTTGCCGCGCTCCAGGTCGTCGAGCAGGTTTTCCAGCCCCTTGACCAGGTTCTCGCCGCCGGTCTCGACGGTCGCGCGCAGCACTTCCGGGTTGGTCATGACGAAGTTCGACGGCGCCAGGGCATCGGCGAACTGGCGGGTGTAGAAATCGACTTTCTGGGCGGTCTTGTCGTCCAGGCCCTCGACATCGTGCACCGTGGACTGCATCCAACGCGCGGTCAGCAGATAGGACTGCTTGACGTAGTCGAACAGATAGCTTTCGTCCCAATCCGCATGTTTGAAACGGCGGTCGCCGGGCTCGGGCTCGATCACCGGTTCGGCTTCTTCGCCCAGCATGCGCCGCGTGGTCGACTGCCACAGCTTCATGTAGTCCTGCCACAGTCCGATCTGGGCCTGAACCAGCTTGGCCGGGTCGGCCATCATCTGCGCGGTCATCTCCATGAAGGCGCCGCCGATGTTCAGGGGGTCGAGGTTGGCCGGGCCGTCGTCGTGCTGTTGACGTTCCAGGAATCCGGCGACCAGGCGTTGGCTCCGCTCGGCGATCTTGGCCATGGCACGGGCCATTTCGGCCGGATCGGCCGGTTGTGCTTCCGGGCCCGGTTGTTTGGCCATGATCGCTTCCTCCATGAATCCTTGGAAATTGCGCCTTGAGCGGCGCCCGGCTCAAATGCCGCACTGCAACATAACGCGCGCCGCGCAAGGTAGCCAGGGCTCGCGGCATGTCAATAGGGAATGGCGAAGGGTTTGACCCGCAGCGGCGGATTGCTTTAATGGCAAGGGGGCGCGGTGAGGGGCGTGGTGAGTGGCGTGGTAATGGCGGACAGGCGTGGTCCCTTGCGGCGCGGCACGCGGGGCGGGGACGGAACCGGTCATGAGGCAAGACATCGGTCAAAACGGGGGTCAAAACAGGGGTCGGAACCCGGGCCGCCGCCGGCCGGTCATCGGCGTTATGGCGGCGCTGTTTCTCTTGAGCGGTTGCGCGGCCGTGCCGGACTGGGCCGATCCCGCCGATTGGTTCGCCATCGACCCGGTGCCGACCAAGGTTGGCGTCGCCGAGGGCCAGCCGCATAGCCAGTCGAGCGAATTTCCCAATCTGGCCAGCGTGCCGAACCAGCCGCCCGGCGTGTTGTCCCCGGAGGCCCGCATGGCGGTACAGGCGACCCTGGTCGCGGACCGCGCCAATGCAGTTTATTCCAACGAAACTCTGACCGGCTCGACGCAGATCCGGACGCCAATCGGGGCGCCAATCGGGGCGAGTGCCGGCCGGTCCCCGTCGGGCGCGCCGCCGGCGCCGCGGATCGGCAGCGATTTGACCGCGACCGTACGGGCGCCACCCGCGCCCGCCCCAACTCAAGTGGCCCCAACTCAAGTGGCCCGAACCGAACCGGTCCCCGCGCCGGTGGTTCAGCCCCCGGCCGCCCCATCTCAGACCGCCCAGACCGCCCAGACCGCCGGCGAACCGGCGAAATCCCGGTTACCCGAGGCCCAGAAAAATTCGCCGGCTGTCGTGGCCGCCTTGCCGGCGGCGGCAGGCGGGCAGTTGGTGGCGGTGATCTACTTCGGCCAGGGCTCGTCCCAACTGGATGGCAAGGACCGCGCGGTGCTGCGCGACGTTGCCGCCCTGCACCGGCAGCGCGGCGGTACGATCCGGGTGGTTGGCCACGCCAGCGCCGACACGGTTGCGACCGATCCGGCCGGCCACGATCTGGCCGATGACGAGATATCGCTGAGGCGCGCCAACTCCGTGGCCGTGGGGTTGATTGCGCTGGGCGCGGCCCGCGACCGGGTCCGGGCCGAGGCGCGCGGCGCCAAGCAGCCGGTCGACAACGCGTTCACGACCACCGGCGAGGCCGGCAACCGGCGCGCGGAGATCTTCCTGGAAAATTAGCCGCGTCGCCGCTACAACGGGCGGCGCCGGCGCGCAGACCGGCGCGGGTCCGGCACCGCGCCGCCGAGGGTTCGCCGAGGATTCAAAAGGTATCATGGAACAAGAATTCCATCGCATAAAGCGGCTGCTGCCCGACGTGTTCGCCGAGGTCAACGAGCTCAAGGCCCGCGCCCGCGCGGCCAGCGCGGACCGAAGGCTGGCCTCGTGAGCGCGCCCTTGAGAATCGCCATCGCCGGCCTCGGCACGGTCGGCGCGGAGACGGTCCGGCTGATCCGCGAGCAGGGCGCGTTGATCGCCGCTCGCTGTGGCCGCCCGATCGAGATCGTCGCGGTGTCGGCGCGCGACCGCGCCAAGGCGCGGCCAGTCGACCTCGCCGGGCTAAGCTGGTTCGACGACCCGGCCGCCATGGCCACCGAACCCGGCATCGACGCGGTGGTCGAGCTGATCGGCGGCAGCGACGGTATCGCGAAGGCCACGGTGGTGGCGGCACTCGGCGCCGGCCGCCACGTGGTCACCGCCAACAAGGCGCTCATCGCCCATCACGGCGGGGACCTGGCCCGCGCCGCCGAGGCGGCCGGGGTCGCGCTCGCCTACGAGGCGGCGGTGGCCGGCGGCATCCCGATCATCAAGTCCTTGCGCGAAGGCCTGGCGGCCAACCGGATCGGCCGCGTCTACGGCGTGCTCAACGGCACCTGCAATTACATCCTGACCACCATGCGCGAGACCGGGCGCGACTTCGACGCGGTGCTGGCCGAGGCGCAGGAGCTGGGTTACGCCGAGGCCGACCCCGGCTTCGACATCGACGGCGTCGATACCGCCCACAAGCTGGCGATCCTGACCGCGCTCGCGTTTGGCTGCGAGATCGACTTCGGCAGCGTCCACATCGAGGGCATCCGCGCGGTCTCGGCGCTGGACATCGCCTACGCCGAGGAATTGGGTTACCGGATCAAGTTGCTCGGCATCGCCACCCGCCGCGCGGACGGGGTCGAGCAGCGGGTCCACCCCTGCATGGTCGCCAAGGATTCGCCGATCGCGGCGGTCGAGGGCGCCTTCAACGGGGTCGTCGCCGAGGGCGATTTCGTCGGCACCATCATGGCCGAGGGCCAGGGCGCCGGCGCCGGGCCGACCGCCTCCGCGGTGGTCGCCGATCTCATGGACATCGCGCGCGGCGCCGTGCCGCCGGCTTTCGCGGTGCCGGCCCGCGACCTGGCGCGCCCGGCCGCGCTGCCGATCGAGCGCCACCGCGGCAGCCAGTACATCCGGCTCATGGTGGTCGACCGGCCCGGCGTCATCGCCGACATCGCCGCCGCCTTGCGCGACGAGCAGATCTCGGTCGAGGCCATGCTCCAGCGCGGCCGCGCGCCCGACGAAGTGGTGCCGGTGGTGATCACCACCCACGAAACCGAAGACGCCGCCATGACCCGCGCCCTAGCCCGCATCGCCGCGATAAAGGCAATCATAGAACCGCCAAGGCGGATCCGCATCGAGGCGCTCTGAGGGAGAGGGGCGGGGGGTCGCGAGTTAAAGGGGACAGTCCCCTTTATTTCACATTTTATCTATATTTTTCAGACTGTTAAAAATTGGTATTTTGTAACTAATTGAACTTGAAGGATAATCATCGAAATAAAGTGGACTGTCCCCTTTTCCAGATTCCCGGATCGCCCGTCGCCGCCGGGCGACGCGACGGAGCGATCTCGGTCGAGGCCATGCTCCAGCGCGACTGCATAGAGTCGGGAGATTGAAAATCAATTCCTTAAACGGAACACCGAATTTATTGAATTAGAAGAACTGGTGACGTCACTGCTTTCGATCGATACTCGCGACCACTGCTTGCAATTGATTAGTTTGTCGCTATTTATCGTTGTGGGGGCGGACCATTCAAGGAGGTCGAACAATGGTCGGTGTTGCACTTAAGGATACTACCCCCGATGCGCTGATTGAACTTGTTCTGGCCCTCGAGCAAATCGTTCTTGAGGCAGATGAATCATTGTTTGAGTTCAACAGCGAGAAACTCGATCAGATTGTTAGGGGTTTGTTGGAGCAGTTTGGCTTTGGCGATGCCTCTTCAACGCCCACGGTTCAAATACACGAGATAGCGGTAGAACGCCTGTCATGGCTTGATAACACCACCCGATGGTCGGCGCTTTTGCTCAAAGTAGACGCGCACTACACTACCGGGAAAGCGCGGGACGGGAGTACGAATTCCGAAGAAAAAGAGGAGGAGCCTACCGGTGATTCGGAGTCAGGTGGATCCGAAGCGAGTGGCGCAGAGGAAACCGATGAGGATGAAGAGTCGGGAACTGGCGGGATTGTAATAAGGATTGGAAAAGAGTTCGGATTTCGTGAAAAAGTCGAGGTTTGGAGGAAGGATATATTGCCAACGATACGCGTGATTGGACCAATATATTCACTTTTTGTGAAATTGTACGACTTATTAGTATACTGTTGGGGGATGTTTGTAAACTTGCTTGTCACGATCGGCGAATATCTGGATTTCGAGAATAATGTCTTTGTCGCATTGCATTGGATATCCAAGCTTTGGAAGCCGCTAGGGTTTATCGTGCGGGTTTTTGCGACAATCATCGATTACATTCACTGGATTATTGTGGCTCTTGTGATTCCTATCATCCGGTTCCTGCAAGACCCTGCTGGACGTTCCATGAAGTTCTTTAGGAGCAAGATGAAGGAGAAGAAAGGCGATGGGGAATCGGACGATTCCGACACCGCAGAAGATGCAGAGCTGCAGCCTTCCAATTAGCCTTTTAGCATGAGGAAATCTCGGTCGAGGCCATGCGCCAGCGCGGCCGCGCGCCCGATGAAGTGGTCCCGGTCGTGATCACCACCCACGGCACCGAAGAGGCCGCCACGACTCGCTCCCTGGCCCGCATCGGCGGGATCGAGGCGGTGATTGAGCCGCTCAAGCGGGTACGTATCGAAGCGCCGTAGCCCCTCCAACACAACCCTTTGTGACTCGGCCCGGAGTCTGTAGATTCCAGTCGCTGGGGGGGGGCTCCGCGCCGCCCACGACCAATAAAACCGAGGGACGGCATGGCATACGAAGGTGAGATGGACCGCAATTTGGCGTTGGAGGCGGTTCGGGTTACCGAGGCGGCGGCCTTGGCGGCCTGGGGGCTGATGGGGCGCGGCGACGAGAAGGCGGCGGATCAGGCCGCGGTCACCGCCATGCGCCGGGCGCTCAACGGCCTGGCCATTGACGGCACGGTGATGATCGGCGAGGGCGAGCGCGACGAGGCGCCGATGCTCTATATCGGCGAGGAAGTCGGCTCCGGCGGCCCCAAGATCGACATCGCGCTCGATCCGCTCGAGGGCACCACGCTGACCGCCAAGGGCGGGCCGAACGCGCTCGCGGTGATCGCCATGGCCGGGTCCGGCGGCTTCTTGAACGCGCCCGACACCTACATGGACAAGATCGCGGTCGGCGGCGGCCTGCCGGCGGATCTGGTCGACCTGGACGAAGGCCCGGCGGTCAACCTCAAGAACCTGGCCAAGGCCAAGAAGGTCGATATTTCCGACCTGGTCGCCTGCATCCTCGACCGGCCGCGCCACAACGAGATCATCGTCAAATCGCGCGAGGCCGGCGCGCGCATCATGCTGATCGGCGACGGCGACGTTTCGGGCGTGATCGCGACCAGCCGCCCGGACAGCGGCGTCGACATCTACATGGGCATCGGCGGCGCGCCGGAGGGGGTGTTGGCGGCGGCGGCGCTACGCTGCATCGGCGGCCAGTTCCAGGGCCGGCTGGTGTTCCGCAACGAGGCGGAACGCGCCCGCGGCCAGCGCTGGGGCATCACCGATTTCGACCGCAAGTACGGTCTGCACGAGCTCGCCGGCGGCGAGGTCATGTTCGCGGCCACCGGGGTCACCGACGGCTCCATGCTCAAGGGCGTGCGGCGCTTCCCGGGCGGCGCCTCCACCCAGTCCATGATCATGCGTTCGAAATCCGGCACCGTGCGCATCATCGACGCGGAGCACAATTTCGAGCGCAAGACCTGGACCGACGAGCCGAATGATTAGGGTGCTCGGGGTCCTCTCATGTCATTCCCGCGAAAGCGGGAATCCAAGCCAACGCCTGGACTCCCGCTTTCGCGGGAGTGACAGAACGGTGCTGTTGTTACGGGATTTCCCGTTTCAAGTAAGACACCTGTTTCGGCCCGGACACTGAGGGAATCCGATGCGGCGCAAGGCCAAGCCGGCGACCCTCAAGGCCCTGGAGGAACTCGGTCGGGTCCGCCTGTCGCGTTCGTTCTACCTGCGCGAATTTCTCTATAGCGAGATTTCGAACTTCCACGGC
>CAXMQD010000291.1:0-1652 GCA_964194965.1 uncultured Acidimicrobiia bacterium
CTCTCGACCCTGCCGCGGCGCGAACTGCTCGCCGGCTACGCCGAGGTGGTTAAATACGGCCTGGCCAGCGAGCCCGATTTTTTCACCTGGCTGGAGGGTCATGGCACCAGCCTGATCGAGGGCAACCCGGACGTCCGACGCCGGGCCGTGCTCGAGAGCTGCGCCGTAAAGGCCAAGGTGGTCGCCGCCGACGAGCACGAATCCGGCCAGCGCGCGCTGCTCAATTTGGGCCATACGTTCGGCCATGCGATCGAGGCCGAGGCCGGTTACGGAGAATTCCTGCACGGCGAGGCGGTCGCGATCGGCATGGTGATGGCTTTCGAGTTGTCGGCGCGGCTCGATCTTTGCGCCGCCGGGGACGTGGCCCGGGTCCGGCGGCACCTGGCCGCGGTCGGCCTGCCGACCGGGCTCGACGGAACCCGCGAGCGGGTCTGGGACCCGCGGCGCCTGCTCGAACACATGACCCGCGACAAGAAGGTCGTTGACGGACGCGTGGTTTTCGTACTGGCGCGCGGCATCGGCGAGGCCTTTATCAGTGACGCGGTCCATCCGGCCGATGTTGAAGCCTTGCTGACCGGTGTTATCGCCGCCTAAAACAGCAGCCTCATGGCCGCGCGCCCCGGGCTGCAAACCCCGGGACCGCGGCAAGACAGTCTTTCACGGCAAAGACGGAAATCATGGAAACGGACATTCTGATAACGATCGGCGCTATTCTGGCGTTGCTCGTGCTCTCGGCGTTCTTCTCGGGTTCCGAGACTTCGCTGACCGCGTCATCGATACCGCGCATGCACACACTCGCACGACAAGGCAACCACCGGGCCGAACTGGTCAACGATCTCTGGGCCCAAAAGGAGCGGCTGATCGGGGCGATCCTGTTCGGCAACAACCTGGTCAACATCATGGCCTCGGCGCTCGCCACCGGCCTGTTGATCGGACTGTTCGGCGACGCCGGGGTGGCCTACGCGACCATTATCATGACGCTCCTGGTGCTGGTTTTCGCCGAGGTCTTGCCCAAGACCTACGCGATCCACCACGCCGACCGCTTGGCGCTGGGCGCGGCGCCGATCCTCCGGGTCGTGGTCTTCGTGCTGTTTCCGATCACCCACACCTTGCACATGCTGGTGCGCGGCACGTTCAAGGTATTCGGCATCGAGATGTCGGCCAGCCTGTCGCCGGAGCAGTCGGAGGAGGAGTTGCGCGGCGCCATCGACTTGCACGCCGGCGATGGTGAGGAGATGCGCCACGAGCGCGCCATGTTGCGCTCGATCCTGGACCTGGCCGATGTCGAGGTCTCCGAAATCATCACCCATCGTAAGCAGGTCAGCTCGATCGACGCCGGACTGAAGTCGGCCGAGATCGTCAACGCCGTGATCGAGAGCCCGCACACCCGGCTGCCGCTGTGGCGGGACGAACCCGACAACATCGTCGCCGTGTTGCACGCCAAGGCCCTGTTGCGCGCCGTTCAAGCTCAGTCCGGGGACATCGACGGCCTGGACGTGCTGGCCATCGCAAATCCGCCCTGGTTCATCCCGGAAACCACCGATCTGCTATCCCAGCTCCAGGCGTTTCGCGCGCGCCACGAGCACTTCGCCATCGTGGTCGACGAATACGGCGAGGTGTTGGGCATCGTGACGCTCGAGGACATCCTGGAG
>CAXMQD010000292.1:0-8742 GCA_964194965.1 uncultured Acidimicrobiia bacterium
GCCGACGGTATCGGACAGAATGATCTCCAGCCCGGAGGGCAGGTGGACCCGGCGCATGGTCGGATCGAGGGTCGCAAACAGCATGTCGCCCACGATCACCTCGGCCCGGGTCAGGCGGTTGAACAGGGTCGATTTACCGGCGTTGGTATAGCCGACCAAGGCGACCACCGGATAGGGCACCCGGCGCCGGGCGGCGCGATGCAGCGCGCGGGTTTTCTTGACCTGGTCGAGCTCGGACTTCAGGCGCGTGATGCGGTCGGTGATGATGCGCCGGTCCATTTCCAACTGGCGCTCGCCGGGGCCGCCGAGAAATCCGAAGCCGCCGCGCTGCCGCTCCAAATGAGTCCAGGACCGCACCAGGCGCGAGCGCTGATAGCTGAGCGCGGCCAGCTCGACCTGAAGCTGGCCCTCCTTGGTGCGGGCCCGGGCGCCGAAAATTTCCAGAATCAGGCCGGTACGATCGATCACCTTGCAAGCCCAGGCGCGCTCCAGGTTGCGCTGCTGGATCGGCGCCAGCGCCGCATCGACGATCGCAACGTCGATCTCATGGGCTTTGACGAAGTCGGCGAAACGCTCGACCACGCCCTTGCCGAACAGCATCGCCGGGCGCGCCTTGGCGACCGCGACGACCTCGGCATGGTCGATCTCCAGGTCGATAGCGAGCGCCAGGCCGACCGCTTCCTCAAGGCGCGCTTGCGGGTCCCGCGCCAGGTTCGGGCCCGAGCGGATATTCGGATGCAAAACCAGGGCCCGGCCGATTCCTTGCCCGGCGGTCCCCTGCCCCTGGGCAGCGCCGCCGTTGGCTTGGTGTCCCCCCGGCTGCCGGGCGTCGTGATTAGGCGTCTTGCATCTCCTGCTGATCCGGCGCCGGCTCGAAGAGTTGGACCGGGGTGGCCGGCATCACCGTCGAAATAGCGTGCTTGTAAACCAACTGCGAATGGGCGTCCCGGCGCAGTAACACCGAGAAATTGTCGAACCAAGTGACAATGCCTTGCAGCTTAACGCCATTGACGAGGAAAATAGTGACCGGAACCTTATTCTTGCGAATATGGTTCAGAAACACGTCCTGGACGTTTTGAGATTTTTCCGCGGCCATTGAAGCCACCTTTTTGTTTATCTTTGTTTTGCACGACTCGCTCTCGTCAGGTCCCGGCGAATTCCCGCCGCCGGTCCGAACGGTCTGCATGTTACTCCACTAACATATTTTTACTCTAAAATAAAATCAGATCGCGCGAATCGCCTCCAATAATTGCGCGCATCCGGCGACATGAACCCGGGGCTTGCTACCCGCAAACTCGCCCGCACCCGGCGGTTCGGGGCGCAATAGCACCGGCAGGCAACCGGCATTGGCGGCGCAAACCATGTCGATATCGGTGTCGCCGACGAACCAAACCTCCGGCCCCGGCGCCACCCCGGAGTCGCCGAGCGCCATTTTCACGGCGTCCACCGCCGGTTTGTCGCGGGCCGCGTCGTTGGCGCCGACCAAGCGCTCGAAATAGCCGTCCCAGCCGAGCCGAACCGCCTCGCGCCGCAGCAAATCGCCGCGCTTGTTGCTGACCACGGCCAAGTAGTAGCCACCGGATTCGGCGAGTCCTTGCAGCAGCGCCTCGGCGCCCTCGCGCACCTCTAGATTTTCCAGGTGGTCGCTCTCGAAGGCCCGGTAGAAGACGGCGGCCGCCTCTTCCGCGCGGTCGCCGAACAGCGCCGGAAAGGCCTCGCGTGCCGAACGCCGCACCCGTTGGCGGGTTTCCTCCAGGGTCCAGGGCGTCTCGCCCATGGCCTCGAAGGTGACGGTGAGGGCATGATGGATCGCGCCCCAGGTGTCGACCAGGGTGTTGTCCCAGTCGAACAGCAGGGCGCGCGGCCGCACTGGGGTCACGCCGCGCCCTCGGTCCCAGCCCCGGCCCCCGTCCCGGCCCCGGCCCCGAGGTCGGCCCCGAGATCCGCCATGTAGTCGTGGTAGCGGGCGCGCAGCTTGCCGGAGAGGATGCCGGGGTGGCCGTTGCCCACGGGCGTCTCGTCGATGGCCACGATCGGCAGCACGAAGGAGGAGCTCGAGGTCAGGAAAGCCTCGCGCGCGGTCTTGGCCTCCTCCAAGGTGAAGGCGCGCTCCTCCAACTCGAAGCCGGCTTCGCGGATCAATTTGAGCAGGGACAGCCGAGTGATACCGCTGAGGATCGCATGGCTCGCATCCCGGGTTACCACCTTGCCCTCGGCGCTGACAATCCAGGCGTTGGTGGAGCTGCCCTCGGTAACATAACCCGCGCGATCGATCTGCCACGCCTCGTAGGCGCCGGCCTCGGTGGCTTGTTGCTTGGCAAGCACGTTGGGCAGAAGCGAGATCGATTTGATGTCGCAGCGTTCCCACCGGATGTCGGGCACGGCGATCACTTTTATGCCCTGGTTCAGCACAGCCTCGCTGTGGGGCTTGGTCTGGCGCGTGGTCATGACCAGCGCCGGGACCGCCTGCGCGGGGAATTTGTGGTCGCGCGGCGCCACGCCGCGGGTTACCTGCAGGTAGAGCATACCCTGGGTCAGGTCGTTGCGCCGCATCAGCTCGCGGGAAATTAGCTCGAGCGTGGCACGTGCGACCGGCATGTCGATGCGCAGTTCGCGCAGCGATCGCTCCAGCCGATCCAGATGGGGCCCCTCGTCCACCAGGGCGCCATTGAAGACCGGGACCACCTCGTAGACTCCGTCGGCGAACTGGTAGCCGCGGTCCTCGATGTGTACCGCAGCCTGGGCGTGAGGCAGGTAGCGGCCGTTGACATAAGCGTAGCGTGGCATGGTTGGGGATACCTCCGATCGGTCGGCTAGAAGAACTCGAGCTTGACCGCGAATAGCTTTTCGACCTTTTTCACCGCATCGGTCGCGGCGAAAATCACCACCAGATCGTTGGCTCGGACCACGGTGTCGCCGCGCGGGATGATGACTTCGTCGCCGCGCACAATGGCGCCGACCAGGACCCCGTCGGGCAGGTCCGCCTCCCGGATCGGCACCCCGACCAGGCTCGAAGTCTCCAGCGCCTCGGCCTCGATGACCTCCCCGAAGCCTTCCGGAATCGAGTGGACGGAACGGATGCGGCCTTGGCGCACGTGTTGGAGGATGGTGGACACGGTGATCGCCCGCGGGCTGACCACGGCATCGATACCCAGCGGCCCCACCAGCGGCGCATAGGAGGTCTTGTTGATCAGCGTGACCGCGCGCTGGCAGCCGTAGCGCTTGGCCAACAGCGAGGTCAAGATGTTGACCTCGTCGTCGTTGGACACCGCGACCACGGTTTCCGCCGTGCTGGCGCTGGCCTCCTCCAGGATCTCGGTATCGAGCGCGTTGCCGTGGATGACCACGGTGCGGTTAAGCAGTTGGGCAATCGTCTCGGCGCGCGTCTTGTCGACCTCGACCAGCTTCAAGCTCACGAGCGGATGGTTTTTCTCGACCGCGATGGCGAGATTCAGGCCGATGTTGCCGCCGCCAACGATGATCACCCGGCGGGCTTCCTTCTCCTCGTGGCCGAAGGTCGCCATGGACCGGGCGACATGGCTGGTCTCGGCCACGAAATAGACGTCATCGCCGGCGAGCAGCACGTCTTCCGGGCGGGGCACCATGCCATGGCCGTCGCGCCAGATGCCGACCACCGTGATATGCAAGTCGGGAAACAGGCCGGTCAATTCCCGCAGCGGCGTGTCGAGGATCGGAGTTTCCGCCGTGCAATGCACGCCGATCAAGCTGACCCGGCCATTGGCCAGGGGATGTGCATCGAAGGCGCCGGGGATTTCGAGCCGCCGCTCGATCGCCTTGGCGACCTCGATTTCGGGCGAGATGATCACATCGATGGGCATGTGATCGCGGGTAAAAAGATCGGCCCACATGGGCTGGAGATAGCTGTGGTGCCGGACTCGGGCGATCTTGGTCGGCACGTCGAAGATCGAGTGGCAGATTTGGCAGGCGACCATGTTGACTTCGTCGGCATAGGTGACCGCGATGATCATATCGGCGTCGGCGGCCCCGGCCCGCTCGAGCACGTCCGGGTGGGACGCAAAGCCCACCAATCCCTTCACGTCGAGGGACTCCATGACCCTCGCAACCAGTTCCGGCGATTGGTCGACGACGGTGATATCGGCGTTCTCGGAGGACAGATAGCGCGCGATGTTGTAGCCGACCTGTCCGGCGCCGCAAATGATGACCTGCATGATGTGATTCTAGCCGTGGTTTCGCCGCTTGGCTACTTATACCAAAAGTCTTTTGGCATTATGAAGTTAATGCCGCTCCGACGCACCGATGCCGAGCGAGCGCAGTTTGCGATGCAAGGCCGAGCGCTCCATGCCGACGAAACCGGCGGTGCGCGAAATATTGCCACCAAATCGCAAGACTTGGGCCTCCAGGTACTGGCGTTCGAATAGGCCGCGCGCCTCGCGCAGCGGCAACGCCATGATTTCCACGCCGGACTCGCCGCCCAGCCCCGAGGGCGCGATAGCACCGATATCCGGTGGCAGCATATCGGCCCGCACCGCATCCTCGTAACCGCCGGGCACCATGATCAGTATCCAGTCGATGACGTTGCGCAATTGGCGCACGTTGCCTGGCCATTCGTAGGATTGCAGCGAAGCGATGGCGTCTTCGCTCATCCGCCGCGGTGGCAGCCCCGCCCCGCCGGCCGCCCGGGCCATGAAGTGCTGTACCAGCGCCGGTATGTCCTCGCGCCGGCTGTGCAGCGCCGGTACCTCCAGCGGGACCACGTTCAGGCGGTAGTACAGGTCCTCGCGGAACCGCGATTCGGTGATGCGCCGGCTCAGGTCGCGATTGGTCGAAGCGATCACCCGGACGTCGACCTCGACGCGGCGGTCGCCGCCAACCCGCTCGAAAGCCTGGTCCTGAAGCACACGGACGATCTTGCCCTGGGTGTCGAGCGGCATGTCCGCGACCTCGTCGAGTAGCAACGTGCCGCCGTGGGCGCGCTCCAGTGTGCCAGTCCGGCCCGGCGCGCCCCCACCCTCGACGCCGGCCTCACTGCCGAATAGCTCCAGTTCCAGACGTTCGGGATTGGTGGTCGCGCAGTTGAGCACCACGAAAGGACTCGCGGCGCGGCGCGATTGTTCGTGCAGGACACGGGCGACCACCTCCTTGCCGGCGCCCGCTGGACCGGTGATCAGCACCCGGCTTCCGGTCGGCGCGACCTTGCCGATTGCCTGGCGCAATTGATTTATGCTGGCGGAATCGCCGATCAGTTCGGTCTCCGGGCCGGCGCGCACGCGCAACTCCTCGTTCTCCTGGCGCAGCTTGGCGGCTTCGATCGCGCGCTCGACGACCAAGACCAGCCGATCCGCCTTGAACGGCTTCTCGACGAAGTCGTAGGCGCCCATCTTGATCGCTTGGACCGCGGTGCCGATGGTGCCGTGGCCGCTGATCACAACGACTGGGACGCTCGGGTGCTCGCGCTTGACCGCATTCAAAATCTCCAAGCCGTCCATGCGACTATTCTGCAGCCAGATGTCGAGGATCAACAGTCCCGGGCGCCGATCCGCGATCGCCTCGAGGGCGCTATCGCTATTGGCGGCCTCGCGTGTCGCGTAGCCCTCGTCGTGGAGGACGCCGGTGATCAGCATCCGGATGTCGGCTTCGTCGTCGACGATAAGAATATCACGCGCCATGCGCTTTGGCCTTCTGTTCGGCGTTGGTATCGGCCGGCGCGGCCAATTCGGCCTGCTCCTCCGGCGAGGGAAAAATCATGCGAATCCGGGCGCCACCGGCGGACGAATCTTCGAGAATCAGATCGCCGCCGTGATCTTCCATGATCTTCTTGACGATCGCCAAGCCCAGCCCCGTGCCCTGTTCGCGTGTCGTGACATAGGGTTCGGTCAAGCGGTAGCGGTTGGCCTTTGGCAGGCCGCGGCCGTTATCCTCGACCTCGATGGCACGCAGCGCCCCATCATCGATCAGGCGCAGCGTGACTCGGCCCGGATCGAGCGCCTTCGCGCCCTTGGCCCGGCCCTCAACCGCATCGACCGCGTTCTGCAGCAGATTGGTCAGAGCCCGGCCGATTTGCTCGCTGTCACAAGACATGATCACCGGGCCGGCCGGTTTTTCGAACTCGAATCCGATCTCGACATGGGCGCCGCGTTGCAGGAACAGCGCCTGATCGATCAGCGCCACCAGGTTTTCCTCCGACATGACCGGTGCCGGCATGCGCGCGAAAGCGGAGAACTCGTCGACCATGCGACCGATATCGCCAACGTGGCGAACGATGATGTCGGTACAAGTTTGAAAGGTTTCCGCATCATCCGTGATCTGGTTCAGATACTTGCGCTTCAGGCGCTCGGCGGCAAGTTGGATCGGGGTCAGGGGGTTCTTGATCTCGTGGGCGATTCGGCGCGCCACGTCGGCCCAGGCCGCCTTGCGCTGGGCCGAAAGCAGCTCGGATATGTCGTCGAAGGTCGCGACGAATCCAATGATGGTTTTGTTGGCGAGCTCCGCGGCGACCCGCACCAAAAGGGTGCGCGCAGCGCCCGCGCCGCTGTCCAGCACGATTGTGCGTTCGCTCAGCCGGCGCGGCCGGCGTCGGGACTCATCGAGCAGCTCGGCCATTTCAGGCACCATCTCCGCCAACTTGCGCCCACGCAGCGCCTCGGCATCGAGCCCGAGCAAATCGCAGGCGGAACGATTTGGCAGGGTGACCGCGCCGCTCCGGTCGAGGCCGATGATCCCAGCCGAGACCCCACCCAGCACGGCCTCGATGAAGCGGCTGCGGTGATCGAGCTGCCGGTTCACCTCAAGCAGCTCCTCCTGCTGGCTTTGCAGATCGCCGGTCATGCGGTTAAACGCCTCGGACAGGGTGCCGATCTCGTCGGGACTGTTGCCGGTTTCGACGCGCGCAGACAAGTCGCCGGAGCCGATTCGCTCGGCAGCGATAATCAGCCGGCCGATTGGCTGGGTCAGATTGTTGGCGAAGGCCAGGCCGACCCAGACCGCCGCCAGCAGCAACATCAGAGCGACCACCACAAAGATAAGCGCGAAGGTGACCTGGAGTTCGGACCTCTTGCCCTCCAACTCCTCATAGAGGCGCACGGCATTTTTCGTGGTGTCCATATGGGCCAGGACCTGCGGGTCAACCAACCGCCCGACGTAGAGATACGCGTTGTCGAAACCGCCCAAACGCAGCAACGCCCGCACCCGGTCCTCGGTTTCGGCGGTCAAGATCACGACCTCGCCGTTCCGGGCTTGCTTCAGCGCCCAGTCAGGAATTTGCGGATCGAAATCGAGCAACAGGCTGAATCCCGCGCGACCCATAATCTGACCGCCGCCGTCGAACACGACCGCCTCGGTCAGCGAGCGCACCCGGACATGGGCGTCGAGAATGCGATTGAAGCGTTTGGGATTGAGGACCAGGGCGACACCCTCGCGATTGAGGCCCTGGGCCATGGCAAGAGCGTCCGACCGGATCGACTGACGATGCTCCTCCAGGTATGACTGGGCCACCGCCATCGACGCCTTGACCGCGGTGCTGACCCGGTCGCTGAACCAGCCCTGGAGCCCGAAATCGAACAGCAGCACGGAAAAAGTCGCGACCACGATGGTCGGCAGCACTGCGACCAGGCTGAACAAGGCAACCAGGCGCACGTGCAGGTGCGCGCCGGCTTGGCCCCTCTTGTGCTCGGCCCAGATTATCACCAAGCGCCGGGCGATGAGCGCACTCAGCCCCAGTAGCAAAACCAGGTCCAGGTTGAGAAGCAGCAGAACCGACCAGGGTTCGACCGCAACCGGCAGATTCCCGGTCATGGCGGCGAAGGTCACGGTGCCCGTGCCGACCGTGGCCACCAAGAGGATGATAGCCAGCTTGCGCTCGAGGTTGACCCGGCCCGCCCAAGCGGCGAAACGCCCGAACCGGGATGCCGGTAGGCTTGGCGCCGCTTGTTCGCCTAGCGCCGCTTGACTCGGCGTGTTCATGTCCATCGGTCCCCGGACCCGCCCGGATTCGGCTGTGGTAGAATTGTCACAGAGTATCGTGCAGAATTGCCACAGTCCAGACCCGCTTACTTAAGGCCTCGGATTACCTGAATATCTAGGTCCCGGATCTTCTTGCGCAGGGTGTTGCGATTGAGGCCGAGCAGCTTGGCGGCCCGAATCTGATTGCCTCGAGTCGCGGCCAACGACAATTCGATAAGCGGCCGTTCGATCTCTTTGAGCACCCGTTCGTAGAGGCCGGCGGCGGGCAATTCATCTTGGTGCGCCAGGAAATATTCCTTCAGATGGCGTTCGACGGCACCGCCCAG
Organism: uncultured Acidimicrobiia bacterium; assembly: GCA_964194965.1. Classification (GTDB taxonomy): domain Bacteria; phylum Pseudomonadota; class Alphaproteobacteria; order Kiloniellales; family J153; genus JACZVL01. The sequence continues at coordinate 8,268 of CAXMQD010000292.1, forward strand.
GGACTCCGCCGACGGCTCCGAAACCGCCGTTCCGCCCGGCGCCTCGGCCAGTTCGGCGCGCAGTTCCGGCCGGCCGATCACCTCCTGGCTATAGAGCGCCGACAGTCGCTGGATCAAGTTCTCCAACTCGCGCACGTTGCCTGGCCAGCGGTAGGCGATCAGATCGGCCATGGCCTCGGCGGTCAGCGCCTTGCCGGGCAGGCCCTCCTCTTGGGCGCGCGCGACGAAGTGGCGCACCAGCTCCGGAATGTCTTCGCTGCGCTCGCGCAGTGGCGGCAACCGGATCGGCACGACGTTGAGCCGGTAGTAAAGATCCTCGCGAAATAGGCCCTGCCGCACCATCTGGCGCAGGTCCCGATGGGTGGCGGCGACCACGCGCACATCGGCACGGGTCGGGGTACGGCCGCCAATGGTCGTATAGGCGCCGTCTTGAAGCACGCGGAGCAGTCGGGTCTGGGCCTCGAGTGGCATGTCG
>CAXMQD010000293.1:0-2992 GCA_964194965.1 uncultured Acidimicrobiia bacterium
GCTGCAATCGGAGGCAAGACGTGAGCGGCGACATTGCGCATTGGTTGGAGGGCCTGGGCCTCAGCCAATACGCCAAGACATTCGCACGGAATGACATCGATCTGGAGGTTCTGCCCGACCTCTCGGACGACGATCTAAAGGTTTTGGGACTCACCCTCGGGCACCGCCGAAAGCTGCTGAAGTCCGTTGCCGCGCTGCCGGCCGAGAAGGAACACGCTCCGTCCCCCACACCTGCCCGCAGCAAGGCCGAAGCCGAACGCCGTCAATTGACTGTGATGTTCGTCGATCTCGTCGGCTCAACGGCGCTGTCGCAGCGGCTGGACCCGGAAGAGCTGAGCGAACTCATCGGTGGCTATCAAAAAGCGGTCGCCGGCGAAGTGGCGCGCGTCGAGGGGCACCTCGCCCGGTACATGGGCGACGGCGTACTGGCTTATTTCGGATTTCCCCATGCGCACGAGGACAGCACCGAGCGCGCGGCGCGCGCCGGACTGGCCATCGTCGAAGCGGTCGGCAGCTTGACGTCGCCTGACGGTGAATCATTGCGGGTCCGGGTCGGGATCGCGACGGGATCGGTGGTCGTCGGCGACATTATCGGCGAGGGCGCAGCGCAAGAGGAAGCGGTGACCGGAAACACGCCGAACCTGGCGGCCCGGCTCCAGAGCATGGCCGAGCCGGGCCAGGTGGTGATCGACGCCATGACCCGCCGTCTGACCGGCGCCGCCTTCGTCCTTGAGGATCTCGGCCACCGAGAATTGAAGGGATTCGCCGAACCCGTCGCCGCCTGGTCCGTCGTCGGCGAAGGGGCAAGTGATAGCCGCTTCGAGGCGATCCACGCCGGCGCGCTCACCCGTTTCATCGGGCGCGAGCACGAACTCGGCCTGCTTCACGAACGCTGGGAACTGGTGAAGGGCGGGGAAGGGCAAGTCGTCTTGCTGTCGGGCGAGGCCGGCATCGGCAAATCGCGCATCGTGCAGGCTCTCCGGGGAAAAATCGCCGGCGAGCCGCATTTCCGCCTGCCCTATCAGTGCTCACCGCACCACGGCAACAGCGCTTTCTATCCGATCATCCAGCGCCTGGAGCGGGCCGCCCGGTTCTCAGGCACCGACGGGCCGGAGCACAAGCTCGACAAATTGGAGTCGCTGCTCAGGATGTCGACAGAGAACATAGACGCAGAGGCGCCATTGTTCGCGGCGCTGCTATCGCTGCCGGCGGCGGATCGTTACGGCGCGCTGAAATTGACCCCCGAGCAACGCCGCGACCATACCATCGAGGCGATGATCGGCCAGGTGCTGGCGCTGAGCCGGCAACGCCCGGTTCTGTTCATGCTGGAAGACGCGCACTGGATCGATCCGTCGACGGAAACCTTCGTAGGGGAGATGATGGCGCGGGTGGCCGATGCGGCGGTATTGATGGTGATCTCCCACCGGCCCGTCTATGTCCCGCCTTGGACCCGGCATCCGCATCTGCTCCCGGTCGCGTTGAACCGGCTGAGCCGCAAGCAAGGCATCGAGATCGTGCGCGCGACCGGAGGCCATGCGTTTGCGAATACGGTCGTCGATCAAATCATTGCCCGCGCTGATGGCGTTCCCTTGTATGTGGAAGAGCTAACCAAGGCCATCATCGAAACCGGCAAGTCTATCGATGACCCCGGCGCCAAAGACCGGATACCCGAAACACTTCAGGCGTTGTTGATCGCCCGTTTGGACCAGCTTGGCGGGGCGAAGGAAACGGCGCAGGTCGGTTCGGTTTTCGGTCGGGAGTTTTCCTTCGGTCTTCTAACAGCAGTCTCGGATTTGCCTGGCCACGAGATTGCCGTCAACCTAGACCGCTTGGTGCAGTCGGAATTGGTCTTCAAGAGAGGCGCCGTCCCCGACGCCAAGTACACTTTCAAGCACGCCCTGTTCCAGGATACCGCTTATGAAACGTTGCTGCTGCGCCGACGCCGGCAGTTGCATGCCCGCATTGCCGAGATCCTGGAGCGGGATTTTCCCGAAATCATGGCGACCGAACCGGAAACCCTGGCGCATCACTATTCACGGGCGGACAACGCCGGCAAGGCGGTCCGGTATCTTACATTGTTCGCCGACAAGACGGCCGCGGTGTATGCCCATACCGAAGCCCTCGCCGTTCTTAATCAGGCCCTCGCCGAGGCGGAGCGGCTCGGCGACCCGGGCCGCGACCAGATTGTTCTCGATCTTGTGCTGCGCCGCGCAGAATCCTTGCATTTTCTCGGTCGCCGCCAAGAGATCGTGGACTCGCTCCTTCAATACCAAGACCGCGTAGAGCGGCTCAACGACTTTTCGCTCGCCGGCCTGTATTACTTCTGGATCGGCTTCGCGCATGCGTTTCTCGGACACCGGGCGGAGGCATCCCAGTGCCTGCACCGGGGCCTTGAAGAAGCGACGAGGGCCGGCGACGAAGCCGTCATGGGCAGAGCCCATCGCGCTCTCGCCATGGAATACACCTTTTCGGGACGGCCGTTGAACGAGGCGGTCGACCACAGCCGCAAGGCCGTCCTCTTGCTAGAAGGGACCAAGGACAGCTTCTGGCTAAGCCAGGCTCTGTTCATTCTCAGCTACTGCTGCATTTTCACCGGGGAGTTCGACTCGATCCTGGAGGCGACGACCCGGCTTGAAGCCCTGGGCAACGCGACCGGCAACCGCCGTGCTCAGACTAACGCGGCGATGTTCGCCGGCCTCAGCCACGCCATGCGCGGGGATGCGGAGACCGGGATCGAGCTGTGCGAGCGCGCGATCGAGCTTTCGCCCGACGATTTCGAAACCGCTTGGACCCTTGCCGCCCTGGGCAGGACCTGTTGCGAAGCGGGAGATATCACCCGCGCCGTCACGATACTGGAGCAGGCCGTGCAGCTCGGGGACCAAGTTCGCTCGCTGCAACTCTGCGCGTATTTCAGAACGATGCTCGGCGAGGCCTATCTGTTGAACGGCGAGGTCGACAAGGCGGCCGGCGTCGTCGGCAGGGCGCTGGAAAC